>JBAYTC010000007.1:0-35093 GCA_041675825.1 Bacilli bacterium
AAAAAGTAACTTAATTTCTTCATTTTTTGTTTTTTAACTTGTTTATTCTGTATCGTGACAACCTATAATATTATACTACATCCACATCTTAATGTCAATCTATTTGTTGATAAAATTGGTTTTAAAAATTGGATTGTTCTTTTCCGGTCATAACAACCATAGACGAACTTAAACATTATACTTTATTAATATTTAAAAGTCAATTGATAAATGGAACAAAATAAAAAAAGCTCCTAAATATAGAAGCTTTCATTATAATGAACTAATTAACTTTAATATTGAAAACTTTAGTTAACTGCTCTTCTCCAATTTTAATTACACACGTCATTTTAACAATTGTTTCATTTTCAGGTTTAGAATAGACTCCTGCTGAAGATAATACAGATTCATTATCGCTAGTCCACACAATATCTGCTCCGTATTGTTCATTTCTTGTAGGTAAATCTAAACTCGAACTAATAGTATTAGGTATGTGTTTAACTAATAAATCATAATATACTTTTGTAAGTTTTTCACTTGTTTCTAAACCTTTTACTAATGTAGTATAGTCAAATCTGTAGTTTTGTTCATCAATTACTATGTTTAATGTTAATTTAACATTAGTATCATGTATAGGCTTTACAACTAATCCACTTGATTTAATAATTTCCGGATTACTATTTTCCCAGTTAACAGTTATATCATCGCCAATAGTTAATAGGAAATACTCGATTTCAACATCTCGCATAAATGATTCCCATAAACCTTTTTGACTTCTAATCACAGCAGGGCAATTTTTTCCACTAAAATCATTATGAGTCTTAACTCTATCTAAAGTGAGATTATATTGATGAAGAAGTGCTGCAGTTAATTTAGCAGTTCTTTTTAGAGTAAGTTCATAGTTACCACCGGCATTAATACATGTCTCGATACCGATACCATTTTGGTTTCCTCCACCAATACTCCATGCATTGTAATCTTTATTAAAATATTCAGAACCAAAAGCTGCTCCGCCATCACCAGCATGCCATGCTATTTCATCAGTAGGTACGTGTTGATATGTTTCTTTATCATCTATAGAAAAATGCCAAGAAGCTTCTCTTCCATCATCACTATTAGCATTACCATGAATAAAACCATTTAATCCTTCAGCAGTATCACCCGGTCCACTCATCCCCGTATCGTGTATTACAACATACTGAGGTCCTCCAGGCATTTTTGTACCTGTCTTCCCTGTTCCTGGACGAAGTCTAGTATTTGAATCGGGGTAAATAAAATCTTGAATGATCTCTTCTTCATTACCATAGATAGTATTAACCCACTTTGTTGAAACATCAGGAATTAGTTGACCTAACACTCTATTAATATAGTTAGCTTTTTCAGATTCGCTTACTCCTTTAGAAATGTATTTAACTTCCATAATTTCATCTTCCCTTCCTAAACGATATTTTGCATATAAGGTAACATTTTCTGAATTATATGCAGGATTTAAAGAATTATTAAATCCTATTACACCAGGCAGATTTGCACTCCATACTATATCTAAACCATAGACATCAAATTTGGTAGGAAGCATTCCATCTTCCATTGCTATAATGTCTTTAATTTCTTCCTCAATAAAACCTTCGATTGTTTCCTTTTGCTCTTCTGCAGGAATCATTTCAATCTTCACAGTTATATAAAATTTGCTTTCTATACCCATATAGTTTATTGTGGCTTCAATAGTGGTGAATTTATCAACTAAACCTCTCGTGTAGTGACCATTAAGATCTAGTACATCTGGTTCTTGAGCTATATAAGTAATATCAAAATCATAGTCCTCTATTTCCTCAACAATTTCAAAAAACTCATCCCCTACAGTTGCCATTTTTTTCTTAATATATGTAGAAATTTCAAGCAAACCTTCTTTATATTCAGTTACCGAATATACAGTGACTTCAAGTTCTAATTTATAATCATCACTTTCAATAGTAATTATAGAAACACCTTTATCAAACCCAAGAAGTACATCTTCTAATAACAAAACAACACCAGGGTTACTGTTATTTATTTCCAAGTCTGAAAGTTCAAGCCCTTCAAATTCAACAGGTAAATCCAATAAAACCTCATCATTGATTCCAATTAGTATAGAATCACTCAAAAGACTTTTTTCAGGAGTTTCTTCAACAGCAACATTACACCCACTTAATACTAGTGTAAGTAAGACAAATAAAATTAGAGTAATTTTTTTCATGTATAATTATCCTTTCTAATATATAAAAGGGAGGTATACCCCTCCCTTAATTATTTTGCAATTTCTTGAACACGAGTTTCTCTAATAACAACTACCTTTATTGTTCCAGGGTAATTAATATTATTTTCGATTTTTTGACGCATATCCCTAGCTAACTTATAAGCTTCAACATCGTTAATTTCTTCTGGTTTAACCAAAACTCTTATTTCACGACCAGCTTGTAAAGCATAAGATTTATCAACACCTTTAAACTCATTACAAATTTCTTCAAGTTGGGTCAAACGTTTTAAATAGTTATCCAATGATTCACTTCTAGCCCCTGGTCTAGCAGCAGATAAGGTATCTGCAGCAGCAACTAAATGAGCTATAACTGTTTGTGCCTCAACATCACCATGGTGAGAACCAATAGCATCAATAACTTCTAATTTTTCTCGATAACGATTCGCAAGTTCTAAACCAATATCAATATGGCTGCCTTCCATTTCGTGATCAACAGCTTTACCAATATCATGGAATAAACCTGCACGTCTTGCAAGTATTTCATTTTCTCCAATTTCAACGGCTAGTTTGCCGGCTAAGAATGCAACTTCCATAGAGTGAGTTAAAGCATTTTGTCCGTAGCTAGTACGATATTTCAATCGTCCAACTAGTTTAACTAATTCAGGATGTACTTTTCCAATACCTAAATCAAATACGGCCTTCTCGCCAGTCTCTCTCATCTCGTTGTCTAATTCTTTTTTAAATTTTGTAACTAATTCTTCAATACGTGGTGGCTGAATTCTGCCATCCGATACTAAGGTTTCCATTGTTCTTCGTGCTATTTCACGACGAACAGGATCAAAGCAAGATAAAACCACTGCTTCTGGTGTATCATCAATAATAACATCAACTCCAGTTGCTGCTTCAATTGCTCTAATATTTCTTCCTTCACGACCAATTATACGGCCCTTCATTTCATCATTAGGTAATGAAACAACTGAAACAGTTTTTTCATTAACAGTATCGCTAGCATATTGTTGTATAGCGTTAGCTAGTAGACTTTGAGCTCTACGCTTAACTTCATTTTTAGCTTTTTCTTCCTCTTCTTTAATGAAAGAGGCTATTTCCATATTCATGTCGTCTTCAACACGACTCATAATAATCTCACGGGCTTTATCAATGCTTATTCCCGAAATTTCAATTAGCTTCGTTTCTTGTTCTTGAATAATTTCTTCCACTTTGCTATATTGTTTTTCAATTTCTAACTTTCGATCATCAATCTTTCTTTCTTTATGGTTAAGAGACTCTTCGCGCTTATCCAAATTAGCACTACGATTATCTAATCGTAGTTCTCTTTGAGAAATTTTGTTTTCTAAATCTTGGACCTCTTTTTTTCTCTCTCTGATGTCCTTTTCAGTTTCTTGTTTTAAACGATATAATTCTTGCTTAGTATCTAATAAAGATGCTTTACGATGCTCTTCAGCATTCTTTTTCGCATCTTCAATTACCTTAACAGCAGATTTTCCTGCTTTTTTAAAATTTTGGTTAACTAATAAATAACCAACCAAACCACCTAAGCCAAGTAGCAATATGGAAGCAATAAAGTACAACAGTACTTCTACAAGAACATTTCCCATTACAAGGGTTAATGTTTGCATTAAATACCTCCAAGTATAAATATATAATATTTTTAATTTAATTGTCTACTATTAAAATTATACTATATTTTAATATTTTAGTCAAACGTTTTATTTTATTTGTTAATTAATTATAAATAATAAAAAAACTGCCCATTAATGGGCAGTAATAATATTATGATTTTAAACTATCTCGAACCTTTTGATCAATTTCTTTTGCAAGATTAACATTCTCAAGCAAATACTGTTTAACATTTTCACGGCCTTGCCCAATCCTCTCATCGCCATAACTAAACCAAGACCCACTTTTTTTAATTATCTCTTTATTAACTGCTAAATCAAGTAATTCTCCTTCGTAAGAAATTCCTTTTCCATAAATCAAATCAACTTCTACTTGTCTAAATGGTGGAGCAACTTTATTTTTTACAACCTTTACTCTTGTTAAATTACCTATAGCGTCAGTGCCCTGTTTTATTGTCTCAATTCTCCTGATATCTAACCTAATAGTCGCATAGAATTTAAGTGCACGCCCTCCTGAGGTTGTTTCCGGTGAACCAAACATGACTCCAACTTTTTCTCTGATTTGATTAATAAAAATGACAACTGTATTTGTTTTACTAACAATACCACTAAGTTTTCTCATAGCTTGACTCATCAATCTTGCTTGCATACCAATATGACTATCTCCCATATCTCCATCAATTTCAACTTTAGGAACTAAAGCAGCAACTGAATCTACGACAATTAAATCTATAGCATTACTTCTTACTAAGTGTTCAACAATTTCAAGCGCTTGTTCTCCAGTGTCTGGTTGCGATAAAACTAGATTATCAACATCAACGCCTAAATTTTTTGCATATCTTGGATCTAGAGCGTGTTCTGCATCTATAAATGCAGCAAAGCCTCCAGCTTTTTGAGCTTGAGCAATTGCATGAAGAGCAAATGTGGTTTTACCACTACTCTCAGGACCATATATTTCAATGATTCTACCTTTAGGATATCCCCCAACACCTAAAGCCAAATCTAGTGAAATAGACCCCGTTGGTATAACTTCCATATTTTCAAAAACTTTTTCTCCGAGTTTCATAATAGAGCCTTTACCATATTGTTTTTCTATTTGTTTAAAAGCCTCATCTAAACTCTTCTTTTTAATATCATCCATTCATTTTCTCCTTACTTACTTTTTAGTATTATTTCTTTATTCTTAATAAAATAATCTACTCCTGAAACAACTGTTAACGCTGCAGCTATATAAGTTAAAATTATGCCTACTGGTAAATCAATTAAAGCAAAAGGAAAATTATTCAGTAACAATACTATAATAGTTACCATTTGTGATATCGTCTTTAACTTCCCTAATTTACTTGCTGAAATAACCATATCATTATTAGCCGCAAGTATTCTTATTCCAGTAACCATAAATTCTCGAGCTATAATTACTGTAACAATCCACCCTTCAATTCTTCCAAGCTCTACTAATACTATAAAAGCAGCAAACACTAGTAGCTTGTCGGCTAAAGGATCCATGAACTTACCAAAATCAGTTACTAAATTGTTCTTTCTTGCAATATATCCATCTAAAAAATCAGTAAAAGATGCTATGCAAAACACAATCAAGATAATGAAATTTGATAATGTGACTTCAGAAAAGAAATTAACATCCAATGATGTTATCATTGGAATAATAACAATTATTGGAATCATCAAAATTCTTAAAAGTGTTAATTTATTTGGTAAATTCATTTTACTCATATCTTTCAACTTCCTTTTCTATAATGTTTTTTGCGGCAGAATACGCGCTTGACCAAGCAAATTGTAAATTATAACCACCGCTATTACCATCTACATCTAATACTTCTCCAATAATATACATTTTTGGAACGATAAGAGATTCAAAAGTTATCGGGTTGACTTCTTTAAAACTAACTCCACCTTTTGTCACTTGTGAATTCATAAATCCATATGTATCTTCAACTACAAAACTAAAGTTTCTCAAGGTGTATAATAAGTTATTACCTCTTTTAGTTACCTCAGTTGCTACCATCTTCGGAAGTAGCCCAAATATATTTTTTTCATTTTTTAAGAAATTAGTAACTTCCTCATCACTAAGGTCATACACCAAATCCAGACTTATAACATCACCAGGAAGAGCATGTCTTGAAACTTCCATAATAGAAATTCCACTTAACCCTTCTTCTTTATACAGAACTTCTCCTGTTGTATTAAATATTAATTTCTGTTCTCTTAATAATTTCACTTTTGCTTTAGATCTAATTCCAGACAAATTCTTTAATTTCTCTTTTGTTTTTAAAGGAACCAAGCCAGGATATAGATTTGTAACTGTATGTCCAAGATATTCCAAAAAATTATAACTTTCGTTATTAAAATTTATCCCACTCTTCCCACCAGTAGAAACAATCAAATAATCAAAATGCTTTAAACCATAATCTCTAGAATAAACCATAAAGTCATCATATGCTTTTACATGTACAACTTCATAATTTGTGCATATATTTATTTTCAACCTGTTTATCATATTCATGAATACATCTAAAACAGTTGTAGCTTTTTCACTATAAGGATAGCATCTACCCTCACTATCAAATTTAATCATTAAACCTAATTTTTTGAAGTAATTAATTGTGTCAAAAACCGAAAAATTATTCAAGGCATATAGTACTTTGGAATCATTATAATCCTTTTCACTCGCTCCTAAATTCGTAATATTGCATTTGCCATTACCAGTTGCAAGTATTTTTTTTCCAACTCTTGAGTCTCTTTCCAAAATAGTAACTTCAAAATTTGGGTTCATTAGTTTAAGGTGTATTGCGCTAAATAAACCTGCTGCTCCACCACCAATTATTCCAACTCTCATATTTATCACCACTTATTATATTATACTATAATATAGAAAAAATTACAAAGTATTTTATTCTGACCATTTCTATATCACCATACAAATTACTACTAATAAAATAAAAAATATTTTTCTTGATTTTTCACCATTTGTTTGTTAAAATAGATTGAATATGTATGGAGGTATAGATTCATGGCTAATATTAAGCAACAAATGAAACGTAATTTAACTAACACTAAAAAGAAATTACAAAATGCTAGCTTTAAATCATCTATGAAATCTGCTGTAAAGAATGTTGAACTTGCCGTTACTAATAAAGATTTAGCCGCAGCTCAAACAGCATTAAACTTTGCTAGCAAAAAATTAGATAAAGCAATTACTAAAGGCATTTTACATAAAAATAACGCTGCTAGACATAAATCACGTTTAACTAAATTAGTGAATTCACTAAACGCATAAAAAAATATCCCTAAGGATATTTTTTTTATACCCCTAATCCATATAAAAATAATTCCATTCCTGACTTGGAATCTATCTTGCCTGATTTAATTTTATAATCTAGATTTGCCAATTGAATAACATATTCCTCTACTTCGCGAGTTTTAAATGATCTCGCATTTTTTATTAAATGGTATGCTCTCCCCGAAGATATATTTAACAAACTAATAATTTCTTTTTGCTTCAATTCACGACTGAGCATTTTATTTACGATTAATATATCACTAAAACTTTTGCTAACTAAACCTATTAGTTGCATTACGTCTCTTCCGCCTTCAATCAGTTGACGGTATATGGAAAGTACCATTTCATTATCCTTCGCAACTATAGCATTTGTTAAAGCAAAAACATCTTGCTCTAGCTCTTTTGTTACTACATCTTCTACATCCGATATTGTTACAATATTTCTAGGTTTTACATATAATATAAGTTTTTCAACTTCTTTCTTAGCATTCAAGAGGCTCTTACCTGATCTAGCAAAGAAAGCTTTAATTGCATCATCCCTTATCTCTATTCCTTCAATTGCTAATTGACGCTTTAACCAGCCTTCTAACTCCACATTTGATAAGTCCTTAGTCTGACTAACCTCGGCAACTTTAAGCAGTTTCATAACATAGTCTTTTTTTTCATCAAGTTTTAATCCGGCACAGTCAATTAACAAGTATGTACTTTCAAACGGATTACTTATATAATCCATAAACATTTTGGTATTATGGATTATATCCACCTTAGAAGAAGTCAAAAAAACCGGTTTTTTTATTACTAAAATTTTAACATCACCCATAAAAGGAGGTGTCATAGCATCTTGAATTACCTCAGATATATTAACATCATCTAAATTATATGTAGAGATATTCATAGCATTAGCATTTATGTTTTTAATAACATTGTCAATTTTATTTTTTATTATTAGCTCTTCATTCCCAGTAAACAAATAAATATTTTTCATAACAATCACCTAACAAAATTATAACACACGCATCAACAAATGTCCAAAAGAAATTATTATATTTAAGGCTTATTTAGATATATAAAATTTGCACTATCTCCATCGATATACATTTTTATCGAATAATGAATATCAGTTCTATAAGTATCGATTTCTCGATGATTTAATCTGTTGATAACATTTTTATTTGGAAAACCAAACTGCTTTATTCTTCCCGTCATTATAATGGCATACTCTGGTTTGATTTTGTCTAAAAATTCATCTGCAGTTGATGTATTACTACCATGGTGTCCTACTTTTAAAACATCAATTTTTCCATAATTATATTCATTTTCAGATAGTTTAGTGGCATCTCCTGTAAATAGCACGTCAAAGCCCTTGTAATTCAATTTAACAATTAAACTATTATCATTAACATTCGTACTATTAATTTTAGGTGGATATATAATCATCTCAATATCACCTACACTAATAGTATCAATTTTCTTTACAATTATAACATTATCCAAACCAGCATAAATACTATCATCAAATTCTGAAAGTATTATATTTTTTACTTTAAAATTATTAATCAAATTAATAGTTTCACCATTGTGATCATCATGATTATGAGTTAATATTAAGAAATCTATCTTTTTTACACCAATACTTTTTAAAAAGATTGATAACTCATCGTTTCTCCCATCTCCAGTATCAATAATAATTACTCTTCCCTTTTCAATTATAATAGTACTTTCTCCATAATATAAATCCAAAAAATTAATTTCAAATTTTTTCAAATAAACACTATTTGAATAAACAAATAAAAAAAGCAGCATTAAACCAAATATAAATTTCTTATATTTTACATTTATATATATAAATACTACCAAAATAACATAATAGAGAATAATAGAAAAATCATTCATTTTAGGAATATTGATATTTATTGAAAGATACTCAGAAAAGAAAAAACTCAAACTAGTAAAACCATTTAAAATCAATGAGTACACACTACCTAAAAACGGAAAAAATACAACTATAATTGAAAAAGGTAATATTATTGATATGACAATAAACACAAATATAACATTGGTTATCGGACTTAAAATATTTATTTCATAATTAATATTTATTATAATTGGTAAAGTAATGACTAATGCATATAAACTAATTAGAAGTGTTTGTCTTATATAACCACCCTTAAATAATGAAGAACAAATAACAATCATAGAACTCACTAAGAAACTCAATACAAAACCAGTATTATATATATAATATGGGTTATATAAAATTAACATAATAAAAACAATAGATAAAAGATCAATTGAACTAAACTTTAATTTCAACTTTTTATTTATCAAAACAGCAAAGTAGACAAGACTTGCTCTTAATATCGACGGACTAAAGCTTGTTATTATTAAGTAGAAAATCAAAAATATAACTATACACACACTAATAGTATCATCATTAAAGCCGATTTTTTTAAAAGCCATATTTAGTAACAATATAAATAATGCAATATGAGAACCCGATATAGCAAATAAATGTAGTATCCCATTTACTTTTAGAGTGTCTTTAAAATCTTCAGTTAAATAACTATCATCACCAAGTAACAATGCATTTAAAAAAGTTAAAGATTCTCCTTCATAGTTTTCCATAAAATACTTAAAAACTTTGTCTTTAATTATATTTAGATGAAACTTATTAGAAAGCACAATAATGTTCTCAGCTTTTATTACATAGTCTATATTATTATGTCTTAAATATTTACTATAATCAAATCCGTTCCATACACGATTAGACTCTATTACTGCTTCATAACCATCAACTTCAATGATATCACCAATTTTAATATCTTGAAAATCATAATCATAAATCATGACTTTTTGTTTCTTGTTTTTCACTATTAATCTATTGTAATATTGTTTTTCTTCTAAACTTGTAACTTGTCCTTCTAAATTAGCAGATATTTTAATATCTCTATTTTCTAAAGTAACTATTCGTAAAAGAAATAGAAACCCTAAAAATATCATAAGTGTAGCTATCAATCTATTTTTTTTATAAACATAAAAGATATATAACGCCAAAACAATAATAAATATTAAACTAACATATGTCAATATATTGAAAACCATTCCGAGGGCAATAAGAAAATAATTATTTAATAGACAATTATATACACCACTATTTATTACTACCTTAAAATTCTTATAAAAATTAAAGCTGAATGATTTCAAGATTATCATTAAATATTTTCTCTGATATACCACTTACTTTCTTTAAATCATTTATAGTTAAAAACGGTCCGTTTAATTCCCTGTATTCAATTATTCTACTTGCTGTTGCCTCGCCAACTCCTTTTAAAGTCATCAACTCAGAAAGGCTCCCGTTGTTTATTGATATTTTATTTGTATTTGAATCTGTATCTCTATTTTTCTTTAATATTCTTATTATGATTCCATCTGAAAGTTTTTGAACCATATTAATATCATCACTTGCATCAACTGTTAATCCCCCTGATAAATTAATTAAATCAATTAATCTAGCATCACTACTAATTTCGTAGACCCCAGGTTTATGTACTTCTCCGATGATTTGTACTTTAATATCTGAATTTACTACCACATCAGTATTCTCTTCCGGTTTTGTTTCTAATTTAGGCTTTTTATTGAAAATCAACCCAAATATTATCAATAATATTATAGATGTACCTATCACAAATTTCTTTTTTTTCACTAATAATACCCCCTTCAATTATATATTAATATAATATGTAGAAATTACTAAAAAATCACTGTAAATGATTATTATCATTTGCAGTGATTTTTATTTTACAATATATCAGCCAATACCCAAAGGTATTTACCTGTAGTATGTCCCCATATTTCTTTGAAAACAGCATTATTAATAACAGGCCAATACGGCTTATCATCATTTTCTAATGTTTTTATACCAACTGGTAAAGCACCAACCATCTGTTGCGAAAAAGCAACATAAAGTGGGTGATAATTATTCCCCTCACCATACATAGTTGAAGAGCTAAATGGGTTTTTACCTAAAATCCATTCTAACTGATCGATTGCTAGCTGAATTAGATTTTCATCATTTAAAAATTTTCCAATTAAAGATACAGCTTTTGCTTTACTAAGCAAAGTAGCATGAAACCCTCTTCTTTGTATAGCTATCGGTAATCTTCTTAAATAGTAATCATTCCCTAAAGGATAACCATTTTCAATCTGATTATTGAATGAAGCTCTTACTTCATCTTTAGATAAGTAATTTCTAGGAACAGTAAACCTCTCATAATTCAACATATCAAACTTGTATACTTGGGCAGGAAGCAAATTATATGGCTCTGTAACAAATAAAGAATTGGTAATATATTCTTTATATAATTTAATACTATTTATCCATAAATCATAGTCTTCATGATCTTTGGCAATCTCACATAATTTTACTAAAGCCTGGATTGGGGTTTGTTCATGTCCACGATGTTCGTATGTTAAAATATGCTTTTTCTCTACATCTTCATAAAAGAATCCTCTAATACGACTAGTTCCAATATAATTTGTCTCCTGTGAGAGCACTATCTTCTTAGCATATTCAGTTATTGTTTTTAGATATTTATCTTCTCCTGTGATTTCATATAATATTGCTCCCGCAATAACTAGTGAACCAACTACTTGAACATCTGGACCCGGTCCCCATCTTTTCGTAAAAACATTATTAACATATGCTTCTAGGCCAAAATTAAAATCAGCTATGGCACATCTTTTAGACCATTGAGCAAATACAGGATCAATCTCTTTAAAAACACTATAACCAACGGCTTCCGCCGAAGAAGCTATAAAATTTTCAAATGGTCCTACTTCAGAAATATTGTTTGTGAAAATAGATTCATCCTTGAATAATTCATTCGGATCAATAATCTGGCTTCTCCATATAGAATAATGCACAGCTAAAGCTCTATATCCATCTTTAAACCTAGTTCTAAGCAACCAATTTAGACCCCACTTCGCTTCATCAAGAATTTCAAGATAAACTCTTTCATCTTTCTTCTCATATACTAAAGCCAAGTCTAATAATGCATGAGCCATTTCAGCAGTACATATTTCATATTGACTTACATCACCAGCATCATGCCATCCTCCATGAGATGGCAGTACTCTACCATCAGGATGCATAGAGAAATGCCCTAAATGACACTCATTATGAACACCAGAAATATCATATCCACACCTAAGTTGTCTTAAAAAATTTAAACTTTTTATTGTGGAAGAAGTATAAGAATCATCACTAATACTAAAATCATCAGTGATTAAATCTCCATATATTAAGCGATAATTTCCCTCATTATTAAACTCACTAAAATCAAGAATTAGAAAACTTCCCAAATCCTTGTCAACTTTGGTTACTCTATTAACATAGACTTCTTTATTATTGCAATCTAAAACACTAAACATTTCACCATTATATGTTTGAGTTAAAGCTACCTTCCTTTTACCCATCAAGTAACCTGCATGACAATAAGACAATCTACTATTTAAATCCCAGCCCAATACATAGTCCTCATCAACCTCTTGAGCAACTAAATCCTTAAAATAAAAATCAACCTCTGGTAATGCATCCATCGGGCATCCCATAAGAAATGGCGTTATACTCAAGAAATTAACATGTGTTTTATTATAATTGTCCAACTCAAAAACGACTTGATTCCATTGATTTGGGATTAGGCTTGGAGCATGGAGCCTAGATTCAGCATTTGATCCCAATGTAAAGTGGAAATAAAAATTATGGTGCCCTACTGATTTAGGATATACATTTATACTAATCCTATTGTAACTACTTAGATCAACACCATTTAAATAAACTCTTAAATTAGTAGTTGGTCTTGGTTTAATATGTTCAATGTCAGTATTGGTAGTAATACATACAATTTTTTCATTGTTGAATTTTGACAATTTCATATTACCCAATCCAGAAAATACTAAATTATCCAAACTTCTAAAGTCGTTTAAAACCATCTCACTTTTTGCAACTTTATTTAACCAACGATGTTCTGCACCCTTTTTATAATCTTCTTTTAAATAACCTATTCTATTATTAAACATTTTGGACCTCTTTTTTATTGTGTTTTTTCTTAAAGATAAAACATACAATACTCCAACTAATAATTACTACAATCGCAAACGAGCCAACTATAATACCAACATCCATAAAAAGTCCAATTGATAGTATCTTAATTAGCATTAAGTTATCAACTCCAGGTATCTCTTCATAGTTTGATACAGAACCAAAGAAAGCATCATTATACTTTTGCTCATTTGGAAAAATGATTCGGTGAAATATATCGAAAACTAAATCAAAATCTATAATTGCAAAAATGCCAATTACTATAATCAATAAACCTATAAGAGAATAAATAACAACCGTATACTTAAATAGATACTTTTTTAAACGACTAAAATTATACCATATAAATAATCCCATTGCTATAGTAAAAAACAAAATAGAAAAAGCCAAAGTTCGACCATCATTATACAAATCTCTAACATCACTCATATGAATTAGTGCTTGATTAGAAAAAACTATTTCATCATTAATCTCAACTTGCATATCGTCGGTTTTATTAAACAGATAATCAATTATTTTAACTGCTATAACTTCAAGCTCCTCCATACTATAACCAGTAACTTCCACAGTATCGTTTTTCTTGAATTCATAAAGATAGAATGCTTTTGATTTAGTTAATGGCACAACACTTATCCAAATAGCTATAATTACTAAAAACAAACTAAATAAACCAATAACTAATTTTTCATACCATTTGATATAAATATTCATCTACTCCTCCACAATTTATTCCAATTTTTTTTGCTAATTTCATAATTACACAACGTCATTAACCGATTGTATTTATATGACCAGTAATCAATATATTTATTAAATATAAACCCAACCTTTTCCAAAACTTTCCTTGATGCTATATTTTCAATAAATGTTGAAGAACTTATTGATTCAAACCCTTCCTTAAATAAATAATTTAAAGTAGCAATTAGCAGCTCTGTGATTATTCCTTTTCCCAAATGTTTCCTGGCTAAACCGAAGCCTAATTTTGATGAAGTACAATCATTATTGAATTCATATAATTAATTGACCCAATTAAATCCTTTGTTAAAACATCTTCAATTACTAAGTTTAAACCGGTCTTGTTCTCGTTAGAATATATCCAAAAGCTAATAATCATCTCAGTAACACTTATAGACGAATGCTTTTCCATTTCTAAATATAAAATACCATGTCATCATTAGCCCAACTGTTAAATATTTTCGAAGCATCTTTAATGTTTGGCTCTCTTATAATGTAATTCTTAAATTTAATTGTTATCATAAAACGCACCTATTGAATATGGTTAATTTTATCATAATAAATATTGTTTTGCAATAAAAAAAAGGACAATTGTCCTTTTTCTTTTAGATGAAATCAAAAGGTGAAACATCCTCTTCATCCGATACATCACTACTAAATTGTTTGTTTAATAATTCTTTGATTCTTGGAACTAACATAGTAACTCTTTCATCTTCAGTCTGAATAATACCTTTTCGAATGGCATCATAATTACCAACTATAAAAAGATACTTTTTTGCTCTAGTAATTGCCGTATACAACAATTTTCTCTTCAACATAATATAGTATTTAAAACTTACCGGAACAACAACAACACCAAACTCAGAGCCTTGTGATTTGTGAATCGATATAGCATATGCTAAACTTATATCTTCAAGATCGTCTTTTTCGTATTCTACCAACCCATTATCAAACATAACTGACAAAGTTGAAAACTTACCTTCAGAAAATGAAATATGATAGACATATCCAATATCACCATTCATAATTCCTTTATCGCTTCTATTAACAAGTTGAATAACTTTATCATTAACTTTAAACTTACGACCATACTCATTAATTTCCACATCAGAATTATTAAATTTTGATTGTAAATGATGATTAACTGCTTCAATACCAACTACACCTTTATACATTGGAATTAAAACTTGAATATCTTTGATTAAATCATAACCCTTATCAAGAGATTCTCTCACGATATTTTCAATGTATAGCATGGTTTCTTCATCAGATGATTTTTTATACACAAAATCATGATGAAGCATCAAAAAATCATCTGGTAAAACTCCGTGATTTATATTATGTGCTAAATTGACAATATATGAGTCACTTGCTTGACGGTGAATTCTATCTAAAACAACTGTGGAAATCTCCTTTGATTCGATTATATCTCGTAAAACATTTCCAGGTCCAACAGAAGGCAATTGATCAGCATCGCCTACCAAAATTATTCTTGTGTCATAATTGATTGAAGTAAATAAACGGGCACATAGTGACAAATCTACCATACTAAATTCATCAATAATAATAACTTTACAGTGCGCAGGGTTATCACTGTTTACAGCAAATCTCGTCCCGCCTTCATACCCTAAAAACTTATGTATTGTTGAAGCATCATGTTTAGTAACTTCTCTTAAACGCTTAGCTGCCCTACCTGTGGGAGCTAGTAAATACATTTGTTCAACTAATTTATCATCTTTATATAATAATTTTAAACAATCAACAATACCTTTAATAATGGTTGATTTCCCCGTTCCTGGTCCACCTGTAATAACAGTGATGGGCTCTACTAAAGATTTTTTAATTGCTTCATATTGCTTATTACTATATTCAATATTACTAAATTTCATAGATTTATCAATCGCATCATCAATTAGGGAAAGCTCATAATCATCAAATTTGTTGTTCAAAAATGTGGTTATCTTAGTAGCCACAGTTTTCTCATCATTATATATTCTTATATCAAATATAATATCATTTTCACTAATGAGCTTATTAGCTTTTACTAATTGTTCAACATAATCAATAAAATCTTCTTTTTCTATATATATTATATTATTAAATCTATTACATCTAATATGTAACTCTCTGGCTGTAATAAATGTATTTCCTGTACTGAACATATAATCATTTAAAACAAACATTATTAGAGCTCTAATTCTTCTTGGGTCATCTAGTTCAATCCCAAAATTCTTAGCTATATTATCAGCTCTTATAAAACCTATCCCCTCAACTGTATCAACAAGAATGTAAGGATCCTCTTTAACAAGTTCAAATGCATTATCACCTAATGCATTAATTACTCGACTCCCTAAACGCATTGTTAAACCTATACTTAAAAAATCAAGTAAATGTTTTTCTTTTTGATAATTCTTAACTAGTCCATTGTATATTATATCTTTTTGGACCTCTTTTAATTTAACCTTATTTAAAACAGTCTTATCATTTGTAATTAATTCTAGACAATTACTACCAAGTTTATTATATATTTTTGTCGCAGTAACAACACCAATTCCTGGAAATAATTCACTTGATAAATATGCTACAACTGCTTGAAGGCTATCTTCATTTATCCTTTTAAATTGCTTTGCCTTAAACTGGTTTCCGTATTTACTAACCCCAAATTCACCAACAAATTCATATTCTTCATCTATGATAGGTAATCTGTCAAAATTAGAAAGTACAGAAATTTTGTTGTCGAATAAAACATTCTTAAATTGACTCAGGTGCTCATCTTTATAATCAAGTTTAATTTGTACAATACCAAAGGCTTTTGACTCATCGTAGTAAATAACCTTTTTTACAATACCATAGATTTTATCCATTAGTATTGCCTCTTGATATCATTCATATATACTTCATCAATTGTTGACCCACCAAGGACAATCTCACCATCATAAAAAACACAGGCTTGACCAGGGGTAACAGCTTTAGCTTTTTGAGAATAACAAACTTCCATTTTATCCTTATCAATATATTTTATAATAACTTCAACATCTTTTTGTCGATATCTAAACTTAGCTGTACATTTCTTTTCACCAGAAAAATCTTTGCCCATCCAGTTGATATTGGAAACAATACAACGATTAGAGTATAAATATTCATTATCTGAACCCTGGCCCACAAGCAAAACGTTATTAATAGTATCTTTACCAATTACAAACCAAGGATCACCAGCTCCACCAATACCAAGACCATGTCGTTGACCAATTGTATAATACATTATCCCATCATGTTCACCAACAATGTTCCCTGAAATATCCTTCATAAAACCAGGTTGAGACGGCAGATAGTTTTTCAAGAATTCTTTAAAATTTCTCTCCCCAATAAAACATACTCCCGTTGAGTCCTTTTTAGTAGCAACATTTAAATTATACTTTAGAGCAATATCCCTAACTTCCTTTTTTGATAAATCTCCGATTGGAAATAATGCTTTGCTTAGTTGTTTTTGTGAGAGTTGACTTAAAAAATAAGTTTGATCTTTATTGTCATCTCTCCCCCTTAATAATGTAGACCCATTTTCATGATGTTCTATCCTTGCATAATGTCCCATAGCAATATAGTCACAACCAACTTCCATAGCCTTATCTAAGAATGCTTTAAATTTTATCTCCTTATTACACAAAATATCTGGATTAGGAGTTCTATAATTTTTATATTCATTTAAAAAATATTGAAAAACATAATCCCAATACTCCTCAACAAAATCTACACGATGAAGCTTAATCCCTAACTTTTCAGCAACCTCACAAGCATCCATATAGTCTTGTTCTTGAGGACATACTTCATTAGGGTCATTAGGATTGCCCAATATATCATTATTAATTGAAGAGTCCCAATTTCTCATAAACATCCCCTCAACTAAATAACCTTCTTCTTGTAGTTTAATAACAGCAACTGCTGAATCAACACCACCGGATAAACCCACAATAACCTTCTTCATAAATCCTCCTAAATTGAAGCTTTTAGTTCGAAAATAATATCTCGCAAACTCATTGCTTCTTCAAAATTCAATTCTTTGGCAGCTGATGCCATTTCTTTTTCTAACTTAGAAATTAAATCTCTAATTTCCAATTTGCTTAATTTATTTAAATCAACATCTTTATAACTTGACTCAATTTCCTCACGTATACTAACCATGCTATCTTTTATATCTTTAATAATAGTCATCGGAACAATATTATTTATTTTATTATATTCTTCTTGAATACTACGTCTTCTATACGTCTCAGAAATAGCCGCTTCCATTGATCTTGTAACTTTATCAGCATACATAATTACACGACCATTGCTGTTTCTAGCTGCTCTTCCAATTGTTTGAATCAGTGATGTTTCACTTCTCAAAAACCCTTCTTTATCCGCATCCAAAATTGTGATCAATGACACTTCAGGAATATCCAAACCTTCACGTAGGAGATTTATACCAACTAAAACATCAAAAACTCCAAGTCGAAGTTGTCTAATAATCTCCAACCTCTCTAAAGTCTTTACCTCCGAATGTAAATATGCAACTCTAATGTCTAAACCTTTTAAATATGCCGTTAAATCTTCACTCATTTTAATTGTTAAGGTTAAAACTAAAGTTCTTTCATTATTTTCAATTCGTTTGTGTATCTCTTTTACTAAATCGTCTATTTGAGATTCAGTAGGCCTAATCTCTACTAATGGATCAAGTAATCCAGTCGGCCTAATAATTTGCTCAACAATTGCTTTAGATTTGCTTTTCTCAAATTCTGATGGGGTTGCACTGACATATATAACTTTATCCAATTTCTCTTCAAACTCATCAAACTTTAATGGTCTATTATCTAGTGCTGATGGCAATCTAAAACCATATTCAACAAGATTCATTTTTCTGGCTCTATCACCATTATACATTCCTCTAACTTGTGGTAGGGTTACATGTGATTCATCGACTACCAATATAAAATCTTTTTTGAAGAAATCAAGAAGTGTATAAGGAGTTTCCCCCTCTTCCCTAAGACTCATATGACGGGAATAGTTTTCAATCCCACTACAAAAGCCTACTTCCTGTAACATCTCTAAATCATATCTAGTTCTCTGCTCAATTCTTTGTGCCTCGAGCAATTTATTTTCGTTATTGAAAGTCTTAATTCTTTCTTCAAGTTCTAATTTAATCCTTTCAATTGCAACTTTTAGTTTATCTTCACTAACTGCAAATAAAGTAGCAGGATATAGAGTTGCAATGTTTTGAGAATATAATACTTTTCCAGTAATAACATCTATTATTCTAATTTTCTCTATTTCCTCATCAAAGAATTCTAATCTAATCGCTTCATTCTTTTGTCCTGTTGGAATGATATCAACTACATCACCACGAACTCTGAAACTGCCTCTTTTAAAATCAATATCATTTCTACTATATTGCAAGCTAATTAATTTTTCAAATAAGGATTTCCTTGAAATTGAATCTCCAACTTTAAAAACATGCATGCCATTTTCATAATCCTCAGGATCACCTATTCCGTATATACAACTAACACTACTAACAACGATAACATTTTCTTCTGTCAACAAACTTGAAACCGCTGAGTGACGCATTTGATCAATATCATCATTAATACTAGAATCTTTTTCAATGTATAGGTCCTTACTTGCCACATATGCTTCTGGTTGATAATAATCATAGTATGATATAAAATATTCGACCTTGTTTTCTGGAAAAAAACTCTTTAACTCGCTATACAATTGTCCAGCAAGTGTCTTATTATGAGCCAAAACCAAAGTGTTCTTGTTTGTATTAGCAATAACATTAGCAATAGTATAAGTTTTCCCTGTTCCTGTTGCTCCAAGCAATGTTTGATACTTCATACCATTATTTAAATTTTTAGTTAATTCTTCAATTGCTCTTGGTTGATCACCAGTAGGTTTATAGTTGCTATGTAATTTAAACATAAAGCCTCCTATTTATGGTATTTACTATTACTTTTAATCATAAATGAACGATAAACTTGTTCAATTAAAATCAACCTCATCAACTGATGAGGGTATGTCATTTTTCCAAAACTTAGCTTAAAATTGCTTCTACTCTTTACTTCATCACTTAAACCAGATGAGCCACCAATAATAAAACTGATTACATTAGAGTTATAAATATAGTGATCAAAAATCATTTCACTCAAAGCAACACTATCAATATTCAATCCATCAATTTCCAAAGTCACAACATAATCATTGGATATTTGATTGAGAATGAGTTTTCCTTCTTCTTCCATGTTTTTACTTGTATCATCAGTGTTAAACTCTTTAAGTTCAATTATATTAACTTTAATTGAACTAGACAGCCTTTTTAAATACTCCTCTATACCATCTCTAATATATTTTTCTTTAATTTTTCCAATACAGATTAAATTAATTGTCATTAGTAACCTCAATGAATTCTAATCTTTCTCTTTGTTTAGCAACATATATCTCTGGTAAATAATCACCTTTAATCGATTCAATTACAGTAGAAACTGCAATATCTTCATTATTAACCTCTTCACTTAAATGAGCCAACACTACTGACTTCAACTTCTTAGATTCTAAAATAGAAGATAACACTTGTCCACATATATAATTAGACATATGTCCATCCGCACTTAAAATTCTTTCTTTAAGTATCCAAGGACGGGAGCTAGAATGTAACATTTCAATATCATGATTAGATTCGATAACTAAACTATCAACATTTTTTAAAAGACTAATATATGGTATTGGAATAAATCCAGTATCAGTTATATATCCCATACTAGCTTTGTTGCTTACTAAAACAAAACCCAAACAACTAACAGAATCATGAGAAAGTCTAAGTGGTAATATATTTAAATCTTTAATACTAAATTTTACATTAGGCTCAATAAAAACAACCTTTAAATCTAACATTTTCTCATTATACTTACGAGCAATAATATTAAAAGTCTCTCTTGTTAAAAAAACGGTACAATCTGCTTTTTTTGCAATTGTGACTAATCCGCTCACATGATCTGAATGAGCGTGAGTAATTAATATAGCATCTATATTATCATAATCAACATCTAAACGTTTCTTTGCCTCTCTAAGAGAAATCCCAGCATCAATTAATATTCTACTTTTTTTAGTTTCAATATAGGTCATATTACCTTTAGATCCACTAGCTAATACGCAATATCTCATTTCATCACCTTTTATATACATTATACATATAAATAAGATATTTATCAAGAATTAAATATTATGATAAAATCAAAAAATCACTACCCAACAAAGGGTAGCGATTTTACATTATCGATTATTCAGCACTAAAGTATTTTAATGTTTCATAACTATTTGAAATATTGATTTCTAATATTTTATTATAAACACCATTTAATGTGCTATCTGCATATGAAACATCTGCAGCTTTACTTAATAGCATTTCGCTAATTCTTAAAGTTTTGTATGTGTTACCAGTAATTTCAGATCTAATAGGTGAGTAGAATTCAGTAATTTGTCTAGTTTCTAATGTTGTAAGTTCTCTGTCTTCTTCGCCATCTACTGGATTACCTTCATAAGCTAATACATCTGCATATGCTGGTAATTGAACAATAGTATCCACACCACTAACAGTAATAGTAGTTCTATTAGCTGTTGTTAAATTAACATATAAATGATATCCAAATTCAGTTACAATGTAATCACCATAAGTTTTATCATATACTACCTTATAATCACCAAATGTATTAGCGGCTTCTGATTCATCCCAAATTTGACGAACAGCATCTTCGAAAGGTTTAACCATTTGTCCAGCTTTAATAGAACTTAAAGTTTCAAACTTAACCAATAAACCTGCAGTCTTAAATTTAGAAAGTTTATAATCAGCAGCATCCAATTTATACCAATCAGATGTTTCAGAGTGAACTGGTTGACTTGCAACATCTTGATTTACACCTGGTAAAAATTTAGGTGCGTTTTGATATTCTTTTGTAAATACAGTTTCTAGATATGATTGATATTTGTCTGGTCTTTGAGTTTTAACCTCAGCTAGAACCAAATCGTATAATTCTTCAGCTAGAGCTTTATCATTTGCAGACCATTCTGAAGGATCCACAAGAGAACCTTCTTTATCTTGTTTGTGAATTAGTAAATGAATACCTGTAGCATTCAAATAATCATCTTGTATTGTTTGCATATTAGGAAGATAAACATCATCCCACAATTCTTGATTTGTATCAGTGATTGTATTTGTATATTCAGTGAAGACTTTATCATATAATAAATCTATAAGAAGAGCTTTTTCACTTTCAACATTATTGTAATCTCTTAAGAAATTATCCCATCCGTAGCTTGCATCAACTCCGAATGAACCATTAGCAAATGAAGTTTTTAAATAATCAATTTGATCCTTCAAATCATTCCATGCTTTGTTATCTAAAACTTTTTCTTCATCTACATTATATATTGTATTATATTCACTTCTAAATAACATTTCTCTTAAGTATTGTGTATATCCTGATGCAACACCGTATAATTTGCTCATAGCATCAAATAAATCTTGTGCAGTATAGTCAACACCATTTACAGTTGCAACTACAGTAGAACTAGATTTTTTAGATTTTTTATGAGTTGTGTCAAATCCAGAAATATAATTAGCTTCAATTAATGGGTCATAAATTAAGATTCCTTTTTCTTTTCTTAATTCAGCCATTTTTGTTTTAATTAAAGACTCTGTAACTTTTGATTCAACAATCGCAGAAATTATTTCTTCTCTTAATTCTTGATTTGCAATTTCTCCATCTTCATATAATACAACAGGATCAACAAAGTTTAATTTCATTGCGAAGTAGTAAGCAGATCCAGCCGCTCTTGGAGCAACTAAATATGTTTTTTCTAAATCAGTTCCAGAAACTAAATAATTTGATAATGAATTAACTGCAGTTGTTAAACTGCTGCTTAAAGCATTTAATCTCTCAGTTGTATAGTAGAATAAGTTTTTAGGACTATCTTCATCACTATCTTTAGTAGTATTGAATACAATTTTACCAGCATCAACAGTATATTGATCTGCTCCTAAAACTAAATTATTAGCTGGATTATCGTTGTTAGGATATCCTGGGGCTGTATGAGAAACTGTATAATTATATAAATCAATATGAGTTTGTTTTACTTCTTCTTCATTCAATTCAGCATCTGTTTCTGCCCAAACCCATTTTTTAACAGTTCTTGTTGTTCCACCAACTGTTACCTCAACATCTTTACTTTTAACACCTAATTGGTTTAAAGCATTCTCAGCTTCTACTAAAGTATCAAACTTTATTACTACTGCCCAATAAGCTTTTTTGTAGTTATTTGAGTAATATGATGAAATATCTGAATCTTTAACAGTTTCATCATCAGCAGCAATAATTGCTTTAGCATATGCTCTTTTTGCTAATGTAAGACGGTATGAAGCATCAATATCTTCTTGATTTCTTAAACCATTAGAAACATATTGATTGTTTTCCCAAGTTAAAATCGTCTTATCATCGTCTTCAGTAACACCTGTACGTCCATTAGGGAAAATAGCTTTTTCCACTGCTTCATCTATTTGTTCTTGAGTGACTGCATCGTAATAACTTACATCATTTGAATTTTTAACAACTTTAAGTAAGTCTTTATCAATCATAGATACTAAAGTATTGATGCCATAGTTAAATCTCAAGTCTTTATAAACAGCTTCGTTAGATACTTCGATACCATCGATTGTTAGGTAAGTTCCATCTTTATCTTCAATTAATGGTGCTTTCCTATCTGTTGAAATTAATGATAACGTAATTGCTAGAACAATAATTATAGCAAGTGCAATAATTATAGGTAACACACGTTTACTAAGTACTTTTAAATTCATTGTTTCCACTCCTCGAATTCTATTTTTTGTCAACACTAATATAATACCACTTATCAAGCGCTTTTACAACAAAAACTTTAATTTTTTTGCCCTCACAATATTATAAGGTAAATTGATGCAATCGATTTCATATTGGTACTCAATAGTAGTTATATTTTACAGTTTTTCACTTAAAGTTAACTTAAAAGAAAAAAGATACTTGTATAGTATCTTTTTAGTCCAAATTCGGTAAATAGAATATTCTCCTGTCAAAGGCAAAGACCGGAGTTGTATACTCACCTTTATTTATTTTTTTAATTTCTTTTTCAATAGCTGCCAGTTTAGAATCACTATGATCTAGAAAATGAATCAAAGCTGCCTCAGGCGTTTGCGGTTCCTTTGGAGAACCATATTCCATTTGCCCATGATGTGATAATATAATATGAGCAAGATTAGTAATTTCCTCGCTCTCACTATATCCCATACTACTAGCGACATTATATAATTCATTTACACCAATCGTAATATGGCCTAATAGCTTTCCTTCTTTAGTGTATTCTGTTCCTTTTGGTCCACTTAGTTCAACAAGCTTACCTAGATCATGTAGAATAATGCCTGAATAAACTAAACTCCTATTGATGAAAGGATATAATTTTAAATAAGTATCACTTAATGTAAGCATTGAATATACATGATAGGCTAACCCAGAATAATAGTTATGATGCATATTTACAGCAGCTGGATAAAAGAAATAATTAACATAATGTTTCTTCAGCAGCTTAACTGTTGTCTCACGCAGGATATTATTATCAATTTTACTAATATAATTTTCAATTATATTTTGTAACTCTTCAACATCTATTCTAGCATACTCATAAAATTCACTTAAATCAATATCGTCTTCTTTAGTGACTTTACGAATATCATTAATATTGAATTGCATTTTACCTTGATAGTCTTTCATTCTTCCAGTTGCAACATAAACTTCGCCATTTTCTAATTTATCGCGCAGCTCATCTGAAAAATTCCAAATTTTAGCTTCAATCATGTCATTTCCATCAAATGCAACCATACTAGCATAGTCAACATTTGTTGTGGTTTTTTTAATTTGAACATCAGACAATCTTACCACTAATGTGGCATCATCTAATGGTGAATAATCTTTAATTTTTTTCATTCTTCTCCTCTTTATTTGTATATACATCTTGAGCATCATTAATATAGCTAAAATAAACTTTGCTTAGTTCATCTGCTAGTTCTTTCCTGTCTTGCTCAGGATTTTCTAAATAATTCATCTCCTTTAATAAATCGAGATTTTTAGATATTAACGCCTCAACATCTTCTTTAATCTTGCGTTTTCTGTTTTCGCGTTCTATTTTAGCGTAATACTGATCTTTTTCACGAATTATACGATCTTGTTCATTAAGACGTCTTTCAAGCATATCAATACGATGCTCTGTATAATCTCTAATTACTTGTCCTTGGTGTTCTAAGTTTTGTTTAATATCTTCTTCATTAGTGGCATTAACTAATCTATCCATCTGAAGATCATCAGTAATATCCTCGAAATCATTTTCTTTATATTTATAATCTATCTCTTTTTTATCTGGAAGAGAAATATCCATATTATTAAAAATAACCTTCAAAAATCTTTCAATAGTGTCACTATAATTTTGTAAATTATTTTCAATAATTTCGTGAGCCAATTGATTCATAACACCATCAATATCAATATTGTTATTTCCTACAAGGTTTTTAATTTTTTCTTTAGAATAATCGATCTCAGCAAATGATTTTATTGGCAAACTATCATATATAATCTTAGTCTTCTTCTCTTTGTTTCGAGCTTTACCTATGATATTATTAATCTTATTTGCAGCCAAACAAACATCAAGACCATAAGTAAATACTTGCATATTAGTATAGTTTCCTTTTGGATTAACATTTGCTATTTTATATACATTTCTTACATAGTCGCTTTTTTCAATACTCATGTACTCTTCATCAATCGATTTATTCAATAAGAAAGCCATCACTAAAAAGTCTTCATAACTTAAATGATGAAATTTAATATACTCTTTCTTAAGGCCTTTACGAAGCGTATCAAATTGACGATGTAAATTTAAAAACATAAATGTTTCAAAAGCTTTTTTTGAATATTCGCTTTCAAATATTGCTTTCAACTCTAAACCTATTAGTTCTTTTGAGCAGTTCTTAAGCAGTTTTCTTTTAGATTTTATTGCTTTAGCCGTTTGTGGAGCTAATTTAAATTTGAGTTCACCAACCAACTTTATAGCTCGCAATATTCTAAGCGGATCCTCTGAAAATCTGATGTTTGGTTTACCAATAAGTCTAATCTTTTTCTTATTAATATCCCCAATACCATCATAGGCATCAGTTAACTTATTGCTATGGGACATAACCATTGCATTAATGGTGAATTCTCTTGAACTAAGATCATCCAATAAATTCTTTGAATAGTGAATTTTAACTGGGTTCCTCTTATCCTTGAATTCTTCTGTCTTAAAAGTGGAAATCAAAAAGTCTCTACCATAATAAGCAACTTTAACTACACCTTCTTTATAGTCTTCGACTTTAGTAAAATCAAAAATACCTTTAATTGCTTCTGGGGTTGCACTAGTATTTATTTCTATATTATTTATAGGTAGTTGCATGACTCTATTACGAACAAACTCACCAACAAAATAGGCTTCAAAGCCATTTCCAATTAGTATTTTAAGGATTTCTTTACCTTTATTAACAAATTCTTCCATAAATTCACCCACTTTAAATTATCATCTAATCTTATTATACAACACTTTTAATAAAAATTCTATCATTTTATGTATTTATTTCTTTTAAAAAAACGATATATAGATTATAATAGAAATGGTGATGAATTATGTATACAATTGATAAAGAATATATCTATGAATATGAAATTAAACGTAGCCGCTTCATATCAAGAATCTATCCTGTAGAAACTGTAGATGAGGCCATGGATTTTTTACAACAAATCAGAAAACTGCATTATGATGCTACTCATAACTGCTACAGCTATATAATTGGTGAGGATCAATCCGTATATAAACAATCTGATGACGGTGAACCAAGCCAAACAGCAGGTATTCCTATCTACGAAACCCTAAGAAAGAACAAATTAACTAATGTTATATGTATAATAACAAGATATTATGGAAAAATTAAACTTGGTGCTGGTGGATTAATAAGAGCTTATACTCAAGGGGCTAGCGAAGTCATTAAAAATGCCGAACTTAAGGAGATTATCAACTTCTCACAACTAAAAATCTCTTTTAATTACGATGTGTCTAATGAAGTCTTTAAACATCTTGAACAATATGAAATTATAAGTAAAAGTTTTTCTAGTAATATTGAATGTATCTATAATATACCAACTGAACTCGTAGAAGAATTAAAAAAACAATTAATTAATATAACAAGGGATAAAATCTCAATAACCATTTTAAACGAAGGTATTTCTTGAAGCAATTTCAATGGGTAATATTTGCCCTTAATTTGCCCGTTAATCCTTTTTGTCTTAAGAGTTGATTAATAAAATGGGTATCAGGTAAACACTAGCAAAATGGAAATTTTAGGTTTTGGACAAAAATTAGATATATTGACATTTTTTCAAAAAAAGTGTATATTTAAACTATAATTTCTAGTAAAGAGAGGAGTATTTTTATGTCAGTATTAGTTTGCGAAAACATAAGTAAAAAGAACAATAAAATTGATATCGTAAAGAACTTCTCTTATAACTTTTTGGAGAATAATATATATGCAATTTTAGGAAAAGCCGACTCTGGTCAAAAAGATATTCTTGATCTTATAAGTGGGAAAACAAAAAACACTGAAGGTGTAGTATATTTAGATGGCATTGATATCGATAAACAAACAAAAGTAAACGAAAAGATATGTTATATTGCCAATAATACTCTTTTCCCACATTACATAACAATTATTGCTATTCTAAAGTTAATGGCTAAATTTTACCCAAATTGGGACACTTACTATGCTTATGAGTTATTAAAACACTATCAAATTGACTTAAAATCGCGTTTTGGAAATCTTAACGAACAAGAAAAGAATATTTTAATTGGAATATTGAATCTATCAAGTAGAGCACCTATCACAATTATGGATAATCCAATGGAAAATGTTGACTTAAAAGCAAGATATGATTTTTTTAACTTCCTATATCAACATCAATCCAAATATCCAAGAAC
The DNA here is from genome assembly GCA_041675825.1 of Bacilli bacterium. Lineage (GTDB taxonomy): Bacteria > Bacillota_I > Bacilli_A > ML615J-28 > CAG-698 > JAEYQM01. The sequence goes on from JBAYTC010000007.1 coordinate 28,092, forward strand.
TTTTATTTTAACAACATCATTTGTTGATGAAATAGATTACCTTGTTGATTATTTACTGATGATTGATAATGGGAAATTAATTGCCAACTTCTCAATCCAAGAAATTAAAGATAATTTCAGCTATCTTACTGGAAAAACTGAAGTTTTAAAATCATTAATTACTGGAGTAAAGATAATTGGCGTAGAAGAAAGAGGAAAAACTCTAACTATTTGTATACGTCAAAAGCTTAGAAAAGACGAAATTAGAAAATACCAAAAATACTTGATCAAAATATCTGAGGTTCCTATTCAAAAAGTATTCATTTACTTAATAAATCTTAGAGAAATAAAGGGGATTGGCTAATGAAAAAGTTAAACCCTCTAAAAATACATTACTTTAGTTATCGTCTTATATTTGTAGTCTATTGGTTATTAATACTGTCATTATATTCATTATTCAGATTCATTATTTTTAAAGACTCCGATGCAACTTTAATGATTATAACACTATTTAGTTTCTTATTCTCACTCATAGTCGGAGGATATGAATATGCAATAATCAGTAATAGTTACTTGAGTCTTAAGACAGACAGAAAAAACTTCTTTGTTAATTCTTTAATTTTTTCAGTTATAAGCTCTTTAATTATATTATTTTCAATAATTATAGTTGTAATAATTAGCAATTACTTTTATGAGGAAAATGTAATGCAGTTTAGCAGCATAAAAACCTACATTCCCTTAGTATTTGTATTTATCACACTTCATTTTTTAGGGAACTTTTATTCATTAGTATTAAGAAAAATTAAATTTATTAAATCTCTTGTTTTCCTTGTAGTTATTACAGCTCTAATTTTTAAAGGGGAATTCATCTATAACACATTAATAAATTCTGTCTTGACTATTTTAAACTCTTCAAACGTCTCACTTACGACTTTTGTTTCTGTATTGATTATTATTGTTGTTAATTCAATCAATTATTATGCTTTTGCCGTTAAATATTAAAAACTATCACTAAATATAAGTGATGGTTTTTTTATTAACTATAAAAAGATTGATATTTTTTCAATAACAGCAATAATACTCTCCGCAAATAAATAGCTTATGCCAACACTTATGATCATTAATAACAACTTTAATTGCGGAACTTTATTGGCCCTTAAGATTTTCTCATAATTAAAAATTGTAAATAGATTATAAACTAAATATACCATTGGAATAAATAGAATAAAAAACCACATAACTAAAATTCGATCATTCATATAAAACACCTCAACTAATTATACCATAATTTTATAAAAAAAATAAGCCATAATGACTTATTTAGTTCCATATAACCTATCGCCACAATCACCAAGACCAGGCACTATATATCCTTTTTCATTTAATTTATCATCTAAAGCTGCTAAAAATATGTCAATATCTGGATGATCTTTTTGAAGTCGCTTAACTCCTTCAGGTGCTCCAACTAAGCCAACATAGCTAATATGCTTAGCGCCTCGTTCCTTAAGAACTTTGATAGTGTGGCTAACACTACCTCCAGTTGCTAACATTGGATCAACTACTAAAACAAATGCTTCATTAATAACCGAAGGAAACTTCGCATAATATTCATGAGGCTCAAGTGTTTCTTCATCACGATACAATCCAACGTGACCAACTTTAGCCGTTGGAATAAGAGCTGTAATTCCATCAACCATTCCTAAACCCGCTCTAAGAATTGGTACGATAACCACTTCACAAGCTAACTTTTTTGCATTACAAATTGAAACCGGAGTTTTAATTTTAATCTCCTCTGTGGGTAGCTCTCTGGTTACCTCGTAAGCCATCAACATACCAATCTCTGATACTGTTTGACGGAAATCTTTAGTCCCCGTGTTTTCATCTCTGATTAATGACAATTTATGATGCATTAATGGATGATTAAAAACAACTAGTTTTCCATTCATTTATTATTCCTCCTGTTTATTAATTAAATCTATACGTCTTTGGTGTCTTCCACCTTCAAATTTTTCTCTTACAAAAGTGTCAATCCATTCAACAGCATCATTAACACTAGTATACTTTGCGCCCATACATATTATATTACTATTGTTGTGACGTCTTGTCATAATTGCACTATCCGTACTATTAACTAACGCAGCTCGAATTCCCTTGAATTTGTTTGCACTAATACACATGCCAATTCCAGTTACACAAATGAGAACTCCAAATTCACTTCTTTTTGACTGAACATTTCGACTAACTTTTTCAGCATATACCGGATAATCTACACTTTCATCACTATGAGTACCACAATCTATAACCTCATAGCCTTTTTTTGAAAGAGCTTGGATTAATTCTTTTTTCAACATGTAACCGCCGTGGTCACTACCAATACTAATATTCATAGACACACCTCTTTTTTTTATTATATCATATTTTTATTTAATTCACCACAAAAAATTTAGAAAAACGTTTTAAAAAAAATATCGTAATTACGATATTTTTATCTAATAATTGTAATCTCCTTTTTAGATACGTCAATTATTCTTGAAGGTTGTTTGGAGGAAGCTTCTTCATCGATGACAATATAGTCAATCCAATCACCAAAATATTCCTCAATATCCGATACATTTACAAGTTCTTTTGAACCACTAACATTCACAGAAGTAACAGCCATTAAACCAAAATGATTTAAAATCTTAAGGCTTGTAATACTGTTTGGCATTCTAAAAGCAATCGTATCAAATCCTTTGGTAATAGCATCATCAATGTTTTTATTCTTTTTGAAAATTAGAGTTAATGCTCCAGGCCATTCTTCATCAATATACTTTTGGGCTTCTGGAGAAATGTATTCAACAAATGCATCAATGTTTTTACTACCAGTCAAAATAGCTAGCGGTTTATTGCTGTCGCGATTTTTCATTTTGTAAATTTTGTTAATTTGATCAATATCATCTACTAATGCTCCAACACCATAAACTGTATCTGTTGGAAAACAAACTATTTTCCCTCTAATATCCCTTTTAATCAACTCATTTGCTGTTATTTTTTCCATAAATCTATAACCTCTTTTTGATATGAGAGTTTAGAAATTTCACCTGTATCTCTCATTCTCATGAGCTCTAACATAATTAAATTCTTTTCTTCCTCAGGAAGAATTTGATAATCAGTTATAAATCCTTTATCTCTTAAGACGCCCTTAACATCTACATCTTCATCATCCTCATAATCCCTTTGATATGGATACATGTTAATAATTTCAGTAGTTTTTGGTTCAACTTCACTTATAGAATCTACAGAAACCGGTTCTTCACTGACTTCTTGGTTATTATAACCATATTCATCTAAGAACTTTTTATAACTGAACACATCAGCATTTTTATGTTTCGGATTAAACATTCCTTTTTTAAATATAAATAAAAGTAAGATAACAAAACCAAAAAATAATATACCAACACCAAATACGCCCATAAGGATTGTTAAAAGATTTGTGTCTCTAATTACAGCTAAGCCAATACTTTTGGCTCCTTCTCCAGAACCCAAAATAATTTCCGCAGAATATTTTTGACCGAAGTCTTCAGGAGTCCTTTTTACTAATAAAATGCTATATCTACTATTCCCATTATTGTCTTCAATACTTAATGTTACATCATCATTAATTTTAAAAGCCGGAACCGAATAATCTCCACGATTATCATTAGAAAGAGTATACTTTTTATCATTATAACTAATTACAATTGAATGACTTTTTGAGTCCAAATTAAACAAATAAACTCCATAGTTTACTTGATCATTATTTACCCCTTCAATAATCTTAAGTCGATAATATGAATTTTCAACTTCATGCACAACAACATATTCACTATATATATCATGAACCTCAGTTTCAAAAACATCTTGACCAATTAAAGCTGGTGTAGATAAGAAAGTAAATAAAAAAATTGTCAATAAAAATTTCATCTAGTCACCTTTTATAATCATAATACGATCATTATTATGAGAATCTTTCATAATTGTAAACTCTTTATAAAATTTGCTTACGAGTCTAATCATTTCTTGTTTTTTATTATAAGCAACTTCAAAAACAATATAACCATCTTTTCTTAAATTAGTCTTAGAATATTTTAATATTTCTTCATAATGGTATAAACCTTCATTAGGACTAAATAAAGCCGAATGAGGTTCATTATCATATACTAAACCCATAACTTTTTCATTTGGATCAATGTATGGGGGATTACTAATAATTAAATCAAATTTTTGTTCTATGCCTTTTAGCAAATCATTTTTCTTAAGGGTAACATCAATATTGGCATTACTTATATTAGCCCTAGCAACCTCAATTGCTTTTGCTTCAATATCTATACCTAAAACATAGCTATTAGTATAGTGTTTCTTTAAACAAATAGCAATTACCCCACTACCCGTACCGACATCACATATACTAATAAAGCTGTCTTTAGGGAATAACTTAGTAGCTTCAATCACTACTTCTTCAGTTTCATTCCTTGGTATTAAAACATTATTATCAACAAATATTTTATTCCCTAAAAAATAAGTATAACCAACGATATATTGAACTGGTATGTTGTTATTAACATATTTGCTAATCGCTTCTTCAAGTCTAACTAGTAATTCATCATCAATTTCACTTTGTAAATTCAAATATAATTGACTAAATGAAAAGCCAGAAATTTCAGCAATCAAAAATTTTATGGCTTCTTGCTCTATAGACTCAACTTTTCTATACTTATTAATTAAGTCTATATATCTCATTTTATATATACTCTTTTATCAAAATGAAAATTTGTATAAATTTCATATGTTGAAGTTCCAAGATAATCAGCAAGACTATCTGCTCTTAAATTTTCACTAGTGAGCTCAAAAACAGAATTCATATCAACGTAATCATCAATTAAAACAAATATATGATTCATACAAATCTGCCCAATTACTTTATAATAATTTCCGTTAGTATATACATTAAACCCAGAAAGTTTTAGTCTATAACCATTACCATAACCAATCGGTATAACTGCAACTTTAATATCTTCAGATGCTCGATATAAACCATTGTATCCAATTGTCTCACCTTTTTTTACATCCCTAATAACTAGCGGTTTTGAAACAACACGCATTACTTGATTAATATTATATAAAGCTAATCCGCATCTTACAAAATTACCATAATCAATTAAATCATAAGTACTAGATGCACTACAGTGAACCATTTTAAATTCACGTTTATTTACATATTTTTTAAACTCCTCAAGTTGACTTACAGCCATTTTTGGATTAGCAAAATGTGTAAATATACCATCTACTCTAACTCTATTTTCTTTATCTATTAGTTTTAATAAATCATCGTACTCAGTCATATCTTTTATACCCGACCTATTAAGGGCAGTATCAATTTGAATTTGAATTGTAAATTCACCATTGAAATGAGTTACTAAATCTAATAAATTCATATAAGAGTTTATCGATATAACTAAGTTTGGATATTTATTTAAATAATGATAGTCATCTCTATTTAAACCATTGAATAATAGTATTGGAACTTTAACTCCACTATTTACAAGTTTTAAAGCTTCATCAATATCATTGACTAATAAGTATGAAACTCCAATTTCAACCAAATAATTTCCAACCTCAACTATACCACAACCATAAGCATCATTTTTCACAACACCTATTAATCCTTTTGAAGTTTTTCTGATTGTTTCAACATTCTTTTTTAAATTTAGTAAATTGACTTCAATCATAAAATCCTCCTATTATTTGTCTTCTCCAGATAGAACTCTCCTTTGATCTTCACTAATCAATGCATCTATAACCGAATCTAATTTTCCTTCCATAACACGATCAAGTTGTTGAATAGTAAATCCAATGCGATGATCTGTTACACGATTTTGTGGATAATTATATGTTCTAATTTTTTCACTACGATCTCCACGGCCAATTTTAGACAATCTCTCTTGTCCTTCTTTTTCTAATCTATCTTGTGTGATTTTATCGAATAATCTAGCCTGTAGAACCTTCAAAGCATTTGCTTTGTTTTCATGTTGACTCTTACCATCTTGACACGATACAACAATTCCTGTAGGCATATGTGTTACACGAACCGCAGATTTTGTTGTATTAACACTCTGCCCGCCAGGACCCGAAGAACAAAAAATATCTACTCTAACATCAGCCAAATCCAAACTTACATCAACTTCATCTGCTTCAGGCATTACTAAAACCGTTGCTGTAGATGTTTGAATTCTACCATTTGATTCAGTAACAGGAATTCTTTGAACACGATGCGAACCTGATTCATACTTCATATAAGAGTAAACAGATTCCCCAGTAATCATGAATTCAATAGAAGAAAAACCCCCTAAGCCGGTTTCTACAGCTTCTGTGACTTCAATCTTCCACCCTTTAGCCTCAGCATACTTAGAGTACATTCTAAATAGATCAGCAGCAAAAATATTTGCTTCATCTCCACCGGCTGCACCTCTTATTTCAACAATTACATTCTTTTCATCATTTTCATCTTTAGGTATTAATAAAACTTTTAGTTCTTCTTCAAGCGCTTCTTCTCTAAGTAATATATCATCAAGTTCAACCTCTGCAAGTTCAGCAATTTCCTTATCACTGTCTTTAGATAATTCCTTTAATTCTTTTATACTCATAAGTGTTTCTTTATATTTTTTATATACATTTACTGTTTTTTCGATAGAACGAAGTTCTTTCATTAATTCAGTATATTTTTTTATGTTATTCATTATTGCAGGTTCTGATAACATTTCATTTATTTGATTATATCTTTCTACAATAATTTCTAATCTTTCTAACAAACTAATCCTCCTTTGACTGTTCATTATCCATTGACATGAACATGCTCTGTGCCCCCTTAAACATTAAGAAAATACTATCGGTTGCTCCTTGACGGTTTTTCGCTACAATAAGTTCAGTTTTATGATTCTTAACCTTTTTAGCAACATCACCCTCTTGTGGTGCTTGGTCTCTATGTAAGAACATAACAATATCAGC
>JBAYTC010000008.1:0-32865 GCA_041675825.1 Bacilli bacterium
CATTTTTAACAGCTTCTCTTGCAACTTCTGCATAATCATTGAAATGGATTGTTGCAGCAGTTAAAGGTGTTGTTTCATCAGTGATTTCACCACCAGTTAACCAATGGTTTTCAAGTGCTAAAGCTTGAATATACCATTCGCCTTTAGGAGCTTGGTTTTCCATATTGTAGCCATACTCTAATTCTTTCTTAGTCATATCATTCCATTTCCAAGTAACACCTGAAACAGCTTTTGTTTCTGGATCGTAGTTAGGAACTGAAGATCCTCTTGGAGTTGACACATATGCTGTAGATTGTAATTCATCAATATCATAACTAACGATTTCATCGTTATGAATTAATACTTTTACAGTTAATAAAACAGGAGTATTAACTTTGATGTTTTTATCATCATTATCCTTTAATGGTGTTCCATCAGGTAATAATAAATTTGTTGATGTTAAGTTTAGTTTCCAAGCCATATATGTACCATCTGCCATATAAGTTCTTGGTTCTTCTACTACTTCCTCAGGCTTTGTACAACCTGTTACTAGTACTAACACTAATGCAAGCATTAATACGCTTAGAAATTTTTTCATTTTAGACCTCCTATGAAAATTGTTTCTTAAGTATATAACCTTTAAACAAATGATAAATTACTAATTAGAATCAGCTTGGTTACGAAGCCATTCATTAAGTTTTTCTTTATCTATTGGTTTAATTGGTTTACATAAATTTACGGATGCGCCTTTTTCTATTATAGCAGTAGCTAAACCGTTACAGCCTGGATAACCGCAAGCGCCGCAGTTATATCCTGGTAACATTTCTGTTACAGTTGTTATTCTATTATCTTCTTCAACGTATAATACTTTTGATAAAACAGCTATTAATACACCAAATAATAATCCAAGAATTGCTAATACTAATACTGGTAATATATGTTCAGTAAAATTAAATAAAAACATTATACAATACCTGCCAATCTACCAAATAACATAGCCATAATTCCAGCCATAATTAAAGCAATAGGAATACCTTTGAATGCTTTAGGTACTGGAGCAGTATCTAGTCTTTCTCGCATTGATGAGAAAATGAACATTACTACTAAGAATCCAATACCTGAACCTAGTGAATAGATTAAAGTTTTCATGAAACTAAATTGTTCACCAGTAACAATTTGAGCCATACCTAATATGGCACAATTTGTAGTAATTAAAGGAAGATAAATACCCAAACTACGATATAGTGTTGGAGATACCTTTTTTATAAACATTTCAATGATTTGAACCAAAGATGCAATAACTAAAATAAACACTATTGTATCCATATAAATCATATCATATCGTTGTAAAACAAATTTAAATAATAACCATGATACAACTGATGCAATTGTCATAATAAATGTAACTGCAAGACCCATACCAATAGCTGAACTCTTTTTAGATGAAACCCCTAAGAAAGGACAAGTTCCTAAGAAACGAGCTAAAATTACGTTTTCTACTAAAATAGCAGATATTAACCATTTTACTAAATCTGTCATTTCTTAGCCACCTCTTTTTTCTTTGCTTTAATTGCTGCAACAGCACCAAATAAAAGACCCAAAACAATATAAGCTCCTGCTGGGCTTACAAAGAATTTTGTAAACACATCAAAAGTTTTATCATCTTCAAGAAATATTTTATTAACATCAAGAGCTAGTGAACCCCATACAGTGATTACACCAGTTCCTAAAAATTCTCTTATTGTAGAAATAATGGCAATAACTGCTGTAAACCCAACAGTCATTCCAATAGCATCAACAACACTATCAAGTGGTGTGTTTTTTGAAGCAAAGGCTTCTGCTCTACCTAAAATGATACAGTTAACAACAATTAGAGGAATAAAAATCCCTAAAGAGTCATTAAGTGCAGGTACAAATGCTTGCATCAACATTTTAACTATTGTAACAAATGAAGCAATAATAACAATATATACTGGTATTCTAATTTCATTTGGAACTATTTTCCTAATTAATGATACCACTAAATTACTTAATGTCAATACAAATAGTATAGCTAAACCCATCCCTAAAGCATTTTCTAATTTAGTAGTAATTGCAAGTGTAGGACATAGACCTAACATACTAACTATGATTGGGTTTTCTTGAAAAATCCCTTTTAAAAAGTTATCTTTTTGATTCATATTACCCACCATAAACTTCCAAGAAATTTGCAGATGCTAGTTTAACACCGTTTAAAACCGCTTTTGAAGAAATTGTTGCTCCAGTAATTATATCATATTCTGGAGATGAGATGCCACCTACATTTAGATCAGCATAAACAGAAGCACTCTTGCCAGCTAATTTAAAATCATGAGTAAGAATTGCATCACCAATACCTGCAGTTTGTTTATCTGCTGTTGTAACTTTTGCATCTATGATTGCTCTTGAAGTTACATCAAAAGCAATTAAAGTTTCTACTGTACCACCAGCATATCCAGTTGTTCTAGCAACATATATCGCAGTTTTTTCGTCTTTTGATAAATAAACATTAATAATACCACTAGGTAAATTATCTATATTTTTTGTTTCATCAGTAATTTCGGTCACCTCAGGAGCTACTAATTTAATAGTTTCCTTAATAGCTTCTAGTCTTTGTTCCTCGATTATTGGAGCAGTGATTGAATTTACTAATACCAACAAAGTTCCAATTATTGCGCCTAAAACTAGTAAAAATAAACCATATTTTAAGTTTTTATTCATTGTTAGCCTCCATATATCCTCTAATTATTATTTGAGTATTACGGTAAGCATTAACTGTATAAGTAGCACCAGTAATAGGACTGAGATCTACATCATTTTCAATATCATTAGCCATTCCAGAAGTATCTTTATTACTATCTGGTCCATTCCAATATGCATCATTATAATCGCTTTGGTAAGTTTGTTCTGCAGAAAACTCTACATCTACAGAAGTGATTGCACCATCAGTAATTACTACAGTAGATGTTGAAGTTGTGTTATTGTAAGCAAGAGCGCGTATTACTAGTGTAGTAGTTGTTCCTTCAATAGTTTCAGAAACAATGAAGTTTGTCATTTTATTTAAATTAATAACTTCAAGTGCTGCTTCTCTTTGTGTTTCATCATCTATTGATACAATTTCATAGTTTTTATTAACAACAACATTAATATTTGTATCTGCTAATTTTAAAACATAATTAAATTGATCAACATTTGAATAATCCAAATCCTTAGAAACAAACTCTATACCTGAAGGCATTTCAAAATCAGTATCTAAACTATATTGTTCTCTAGAAAGTAACATAATTTTTTCAATACCACCAGATGTTGCAGGTGCAACAACACCATTTTTACCAGTATTAGGTGTTGGACCTGTTATTAAATCTACTGACATTAAATATTTGCTCATATCTTTATTATTAAACTGTTCAAAGAAATCAGAAGATGTTAAAGCTTGATAAAATGCTTCTGTTTCGTTATAAAACACAATTTCTGAAGCTGTTATTTTATCAGTTTTAGTATTAATACCAAAAGCAACTTGTAAACCATCTTTCCAACCTTTAGTTTCTCCAATATATACAATACCAACTAATTCTTCACCTTTTAAAGCATTAAATCTTTTTAAGATTTTCGAGCCATCTTTTTCTAAAAAATCTTGCGAAATTTCTTCCACTGAATCAACTTCAATATCAGGTAGCAAACCTTTAATCATAGTAACTTCAGCTTCTTTTGCTTTTTGATCAAGAATAGTTTCTTTTTCATTTTTAATAATTCCATTTAGGAATATACCTAAAACTAGTACTAATACTAAAGCTAGCGAGAATATAATATTATTCTTTTTCATATAATTACACCCCCAATTGCATTAGTGTAAATCCAAATACAGCTAATACTCCTATTCCAACGTAAACATAACTTAATACCATTTTCTTAGGACTATCACTTACTCTAACCTTAGCGAATGTATCATCAATTAATGGAGTAAATAAATTCATTAATAGAATAGATGATGCAACACCTTCAGGAGTAACTAAGAAACGTAGCATAACAGTTAATGCGGCAAGAAATGCAGCATAAACAATTTCACCATTTGGTGTACGTGGTGAAGTAACTGGTTCAGTAGCCATAAATACAGCACCAAACATTAAACCACCACTTAATATATTGAATAATGGGAATCTTAAATCAAACCCATAACCTTTTATAAGACCAATAACTAAAGTTAATAAGAATACACCACCAACATAAATGACTGGAATTCTCCAATTAATAACTTTTCTAACTAACAAGAACACTAAAGCAACTAAGCATAGAAGTGCACTTGTTTCTGCCATTGATCCTGGAATAGTACCAATAAAGAAATTAAATAATCCTCCATATGGTTCAACAGCTTGATCAATAGTAATATTAGGAAATGATGCAAAGAAATTTGTTAAAGGAGTAGCTCCAGTAACGATATCTAATTCAGTTCCATTTAATGCTCCACCATTTCTATTAATTACTGGAAGGAAAGCAATTACTACAAATACATATCCAATTAAAGCTGGATTAAATAAATTGTATCCAAAGCCTCCAAATAGTAATTTACCAATAACTGTACCAAATACACAACCGATAAGTAAAATCCAAATTGGTGTATGAAGTGGTAATGCCATTGCTATTAATAAACCTGGTATTAAAGCAAAAGAATTTTTAACTTTTGTCTTAATGTCTTTTTCTTTATAAAAGAATGAATAATATAATGCTTCTAGTAAAACAGTTGTTAGTCCCCCAATAACTACAAATAGTAAGGGATATAACATTTGTAATACTCCAGCATCACCGGCAATAAATGGAGCAATACCATTTTTATACCAAGCAAATAAGATTAATGGGATTAATGCGATTACAAAATCTCTCATTATCGTATTAGTGTTACGACCAGCATCTGCAGTTCTAATATACGGCCCTTTAGCCAATCCAAATTTTCTTGTATTTGTCATGATTATTTCCTACCTTTTAATACAATTGCTCTAGCTTTAGTAGTCGCTTCAGTTAATTCAATTCTTGAAGGGCAGATGTAAGAACATAAACCACATGCTATACATTTATCTGCTTTAAGTTCTGCAAGTTTTTCTTCATTTTTAGCATCAAGAGCACGTTTAATCTCAATTGGAGATAAAAATACTGGACAATTAACAACACATTTACCACAACCCATACATGCAAGAGATGGTGCAGCTTTAGGAATTTCATGTACTATAACACTACCTAAAGAACGATTAATCACTAACGAATCAAACATTAATGATCCACCAGTCATTAAACCGCCTGCAACAAATTGTAAATCTTTTCCTTCTTTATAACCACCAATATTAGCTATAACATCGTTTGTTAAAGCACCGATTTTAACATAAACATTTTGTGGTCTCTCTAAACCTTCACCAGTAAAAGTTACTAATTTTGTTGTTAATGGCATGTTGTTTTCAACAGCATCAGTTAATGCTACAAGTGTAGCAACATTATTAACAACTGCACCAACTTCACTTGGTAAAGATTTATATGTTTTATTCATTATTCTTTGAACAAAGAATTTTTCCCATCCAGCAGGATATACATCCTGTACAGGAAATACTTTTATATTTTCTTCAGCAATATGTTCTGTTAAGATTTGTATTGCTTCTAATTTATTCTTTTTAATTGCTATGTAAGCTTCATGAGCACCAGTAGCTTTCATTGCATACTTAATCCCACGAATTAAATCATCAGTTCTTGTTTTAACTAATGTATAATCAGCTGTTAAATAAGGCTCACATTCTACTGCATTTACAATAACAGTTGAAATTGGATTTTGCGGTTGGTATTTCACAAAAGTTGGAAAACCAGATCCTCCTAATCCTACGATTCCGCACTCGCGCGCGATGTTAGCAATATCTTCGCTAGTTAATTCATCAACATTATTAGGTTTTATGCTTGGATCTAATGTATCTAAAAAATCATTTTTGATCTCAATCATAGGGACCATTTTACCTGATGAATGCCACATTTTCTTATCAACTGACATTACTTCACCACTAATTGATGAGTGTAATGGCAAACCAAAACGCCCAGTTTTCTGAGCCACTGCTTGTCCTACTTTAACCTTGTCTCCAATTTTAACAAGGCAATCGCAAGGAGCCCCGCCTTCTACCAAAGGAATATAAACATATTCTGGTTTATTAAATTCACTTGGACCGACATGAAGACTTAATTCTTTATGTCCTGGAAACTCGCTTATATGTAGACCTTTACTTTTTCGAAAAAACATATTTGCCTCCTATATACCCTTAAATATTATATCACAAAGTTCCACTATTTCAAATAGTAAAACGTTTTTCATTTACATTTTTTTTACATTTTGTCAAGTTTAATGCATCGTCTTTAAATCTTACTAAAAACAACCTTAACTTTACTCTTGAAACCAAGAAAAGTATCATAATATCTGTTTAAAAACGAATCTAAGCTTTGATAATCAATATGTTGATTCACATTGATTTTATCAATTTTTTGCAAATATAAGCCCTTTAATTGAGAAATTACATCATTATTATATAAATAATCAATATTATTATTATGAAGTATACATTTCATACCGCCATCATAAAACGAGAATCCGACTAAATCATTTTTAGCCTCACAATCCACACACTTATTAAAAACTGGAGCAACCCCCAGTAGGTATAAGATTTTAACCCTGAATACAATTTCTAGCAATTCATTATTAATTCCATTATTAATCATATTTAAAACATCGCTTAAAAAACTGTAAAAAACCTTATAATCATTAATATGATCAATCAATTCATAACTTATCTCGGTGATAATTAAAGCTGATTTAAGAACGTTAATATTTGTTTTAATATATGCATAATTTGTTAATACATTGCCTGTAGTTAAGTAGTTTTTAGAAGAACCGAATAAAAGTTTTGATAGCTCATGGGAATAATTAAAGGTCTTAGAATGAACTTTTTTCGCACTTTTTAATATTAAGCTCATTTTACCATTATTTGTTATTAAGTATATTATTTTATCATTATCACGATAATCACTACTCTTAACAACAATACCTTCTGTTAGTTCCATCCAATCACCACTTTTATTTTTCTAAAAAATAACCCATTTTTTTAAGTTGATTTTTTTTATTTCGCCAATCTTCTTCTACCTTAACCCATAGTTCTAAATAAACTTTTTGCCCCATTATTCCAACAATTTCTTTTCTGGCAAGGGTACCTACTTCTTTAATCATCGAACCATTCTTACCAATAATGATCTTCTTTTGAGAACTTCTTTCAACATATATAACTGCCCTAATATTAAGAAGGTTGTTTTCATCAGTTTTCATTTCTTCTAAAACAACAGCAATAGAATGAGGAACTTCTTCTTTAGTTAAAAATAAAATCTTTTCTCTAATTATCTCCCCGATAATAAAATGTTCAGGGTGATCAGTAACTTGATCTTTGGGATAATACATAGGTCCTTCTTCAAGATTACCTGTAATAAATGTCAACAGTTTGTTTACATTATCACCATTTTTAGCACTTATATAATACGTATCACTAAATGCATATGCTTCATGAAATTTAATTACATTTTCCATTAATTTTTCTTTGTTTTTAATTAAATCGATTTTATTGAATACTAATATGACTTTAGTATTAACTTTCTTTAAAAGTTCGCAAACATATTGGTCACCACCACCAAATTCTTCAGTTGAATCAACAAGCATCAATATAACATCTACTTCTTGAAGGGTATTGATTGATAATTTGTTCATAAACTGACCTAATTCATGTTTAGGTTTATGAATGCCTGGAGTGTCGATAAAAATGATTTGCTCTTCCTCTGTGGTATAAACACCACTAATTCTATTTCGTGTAGTTTGTGGTTTAGGACTAATTATAGAAACTTTTTTGCCTAAAATATAATTCATAAATGTTGACTTCCCTACATTAGGTCTGCCAATAATAGCAACAAATCCTGATTTAAATGCCATTAGAGTACCTCATTATTAAATGAATAAGGAAGTAATTCTTTAACTTTCATCACTTTTATATCTTTTTTTAGATTAGTAAGAACAACTTCACTGTCTTGATTCATTAATTCTGACATAACCTGTCTACAAGCACCACATGGAGAAATTGGTTCTTCAACATCACCAATTACCATTATTTTTTCAATATCTTCTTTTCTGTAACCCTTTGAATATGCAGCAAATAATGCACTTCTTTCAGCACAGTTCGTTAATCCATACGAAGCATTCTCTATATTAGTACCACTTATAATTTCACCATTTTTAAGCAAAACACTTGCACCCACTTTAAACTTAGAATATGGTGAATATGAATTTTTGAAAACCGCTAATGCAGCATCATATAATTTTTCCATTAAAACCTCCTATATTTAGTTTTATTTAATATCTCATCTTGCTTATTAAACATAATCTTTTCTTCTTCTTCATTTAAATGATCATACCCCAGCAAGTGAAGTAATCCATGCGTCAATAAAAAAGCAAACTCTCTCTGACTACTGTGATCATATGATTTTGCTTGCTCATATACTTTGGGAACACATATAAATATGTCTCCTAAGTATTCTTCATCAGTATCATCTTCAAAACTAATAACATCAGTTACATAATCTTTATTACGATACTCTTTATTAATTCGTTTTATTTCATCCTCATCAACAAGAATTAAACTAACTTCTTTATCTTCATCAAAAAACAAATCAAATGTTTCTTGAATATCTTCAATTATATTTTCAAAATTTATCTCTACTTCTTTATAGTTATTATATAAATTAATTTTCATTAGAAAACTCCTCATATCGATTAACTATTTTAAATACTAAAGGATGTCTCATAACATCATGTTTTTGAAAATATACAATATCAATACCTCTTATTCCTTGTAGAATATTGATTGCATGACTTAATCCAGATTGTTTTACCGGTAAATCTATTTGCGTAATATCTCCAGTTATGATCATTTTTGAATTGAAACCTAGTCTAGTCAAAAACATTTTAGTTTGCAGTATAGTAGCATTTTGAGCTTCATCCAGGATTATAATTGCATTATCTAAGGTTCTACCTCTCATATATGCAAGCGGAGCTACTTCAATAACGCCTTTTTCAACTAATTTACTAACAGTATCCTTGCCAAAACAATCATTTAAAGCATCATAAAGAGGAATTAAATATGGATCAATTTTTTCTTTTAAATCTCCTGGTAAGAATCCTAATCTTTCTCCTGCTTCAACAACCGGTCTTACTAGTATAATTTTTTTAATGTTATTCTTTTTTAATTGGCTAACTGCATAAAGGACAGCTAAATAGGTTTTTCCTGTTCCTGCAGGACCAACTCCAAAAATAATATCATTATTTTCTAAAGCTTGAATATACAATTTTTGATTTATTGATTTAGGATATATTGGTTTACCATTATTAAGAACAACCAAATGCTCTTTATGTAAATATAATTCTAAAAGTGCTTCTACATTATCACTTTCAACACTTTGAGCAATACTTATGACATCTCTTGGAGTAATAGAAATATTATTATCGATCAATTTTTCTAATACAGATATTATCGTAATTAGTAAAACAATATTAACTTTATTAGAAGTGTCAATTAAAACATCAGATTGTTTAATAACTATCTCATAACCAATTACTTCTTCAATCATGTTAATTATTGAGTTGTTGGGACCAATAATTTTAATTTCATTTAAAGGATTTTTTAATGTATAAACAACTTTGATTTCTTGCATATTTTAACCTCTACTATATATTATAGCATGAAAGACTTTATTCTACAATAACTAAAAAGTTAAAGTTTGACCTAAGTCATAAAAAAAGACTGAAAATTCAGTCTTCATCATTTCCTAGTAACTTTTGCTGCGGAAACTTTTTTTCTTAGCAGCTCTAGCTTTCATTTTACGAACATCACTTGGCTTCAAGAAATGTTCACGTTTGCGAGCTTCTGCAAGGGTACCTGATCTTGATACGTCACGTTTGAAGCGTTTTAAAGCATCCTCGATTGTTTCATTATCACGAACTACAGTTTTTGGCATTTTGGTCCCTCCCTTCGGCTTCTAAATTCACTAGTATTATACTATACGATTATGAAAATGTAAAGAACATTTTCTAAATATTTTCAACTTTTTCAATTAAACTGGTTGCAAGTTGTAAATATTTATTAGAAACCATATTAAAATCAATTTTTAGTTTTTCACTCATACCTTTTAAATCTTTAAAAACAGCTACATTGAACCATTGTAATGCCTGAAATGTTCTCCACAGATAAAATCTCTTTAGTAATACGGTATCTACTTCATCAAAATATGTGTAGAGAAGTTCAAGACCATGTTCTAGCTTCATATTAGCAAAACAAGCAATATCATAAACAAGATCATTATTTCCTGTGAACTCGAAATCAACTATTGATAAATTATCATTGTTAACAATGAAATTAGATGGTTGTGAATCCCCATGAATTAAAACCTTTGGCTGAGAATCAAGAAAATCTTTATATGCCATAAATCTTTGTTTTGTTTTTAAATAGTCTTCTTTGTGTACAAAACCTAAATTAATAATTTCTTTTTCGTATTTATTTAATCTTCCGAAAGGATCATAATCATTTTCCGCATGTATTCCGCTGTTATGGATCTTTTTTAATAAATCAGATACTTTTTTTAAAGGAAACTCACTTAATGTATGCATCGAACTACCTGGAATATACTTGGCTACCTTTTCACCTGTTTTTGTGTCTAACAATAACGTTTCATTACTAATTCCAAGGCTTTCCATAATTTTAATGTTTTTAACTTCAATATCTCTATCAACAAATACTTCAGCAAAATCACCTGGTATTCTATATGTATAGTAATCATTATTTACTTTCATAACAAATGTATAATTGCTCATCCCGCCTAATAGACGATGATCAAATTCACCATTATCAATATTTAAAATCTTATTAAAACCTAAAATAACATCTTTATTTTCCACTTTCATCCTCCATATTATTTAAAAAAATGATCCAATTATCAATAGCTTTAGCTCGGTGGCTAATACTATTTTTTTCTTGAATGGTCATTTCAGCCAATCTCTTATTGCCAACAACAAATAATGGATCATAACCAAACCCATTTTCACCAACCAAATCATAACCTATACTACCATTAAGTCGACCTTCAAAATAATTAACTTCATCATTATGAATGAAACATAAAACAGTAATAAAATATGCATCTCGATTTGTAGCATTTTTTAGCATATCAATCAATTTCATGTTGTTCTCTAAATCACTACTACTATCATGAGCAAACCTTTTAGATTTAACTCCCGGTAAATTATTATAACAACAAACCAAACCAGAATCATCACTTAATACCGGTATATTATATTTATCATAGAAATATTTAGCTTTTAAATAAGCATTACCATGAAAAGTATCTTTAGTTTCTTTAACCTCTGTATAATCATTAAAATAATTTAAACTAATTATTTCAATTTTCAAATGACCTAGTTTGCTTTCTACTTCTTTTAATTTGTTTATATTGTTTGTAGCAAAAAGTACTTTCATAAATTTACCTCTATAATATTATACACCTTTTGCCATATTTTTTCAAACGATGTAATAAATGCAGAAAACCTTTTCATAATCATAATAAAAACTTAATAAAGGTAAAACTTGATTATAATAACAATTTTTGATAAAATAAAAAAAGGAGTTAATAATTAAGATCAAATAATATCTTAATTGTTTATATATAAAAAAATGAAAAAACATATTGTAGCAATAATATCTTACGTTTTTACAATTACACTCGGAGCAAAAGCATTAACTAACCTTATAAAACAAATTACATCTGATGTAGAAGCAATAAATGTGTTTGTAAATTTTACATCATATTTTATATTATTGGTGTTTATCATGATATTATTAAAAAATGAAATTAAAACCGATTTTACAATATATAAAAAAATCCCAAATAAGATAAAATCTATATTTACAGGATATTTGTTTATACTTTTTGGAAACTATATTTCACAAGTAATATTAACATTACTTGGTAGGGGTAATCAAACATCGCAAAATCAAGAAAGCATCAATAATCTCCTCAACTCAAAATACATGATTTTTATGCTTTTAAGTATATTATTCATTCCTATAATCGAGGAATTAATCTTTAGAAAGTCTTTTTTTAGTCTACTAAACAAGTTTGGTTTTAATAAAAACCTCATTCTAATTGCTTCTAGTTTAGCTTTTGGCTTAATACATGTTGTTTTTAATTTGAGCATTGGTTATGATGAATTATTCTTAAGTATTCCATATATAGTGAGTGGTCTTGTTTTAGGTTATATATACATAAAAAGCGAAGAAAACATATACACCGTAACCATTGTACACATCCTTAATAATTTAATTGCAAGTTTATTAATACTATTTGTAATTTAAAAAAAAGCAAATTCTACTTTGCTTTTTTTATTTTATCTAACAAATTTTGACTACTATTAAATCTAACTCTAGTCTGTATCACATCTTTAATTAATTTACCATCATATGGACTGAAAATATTCATAGGTTTAGTTTCAGAAACAAAGAAAGTGCCAAAATTACTAATTAATACTTTATCATTATTCGCAAGTGACTTTGAAATTTCCTCAATAAAAGAATCAACAATTTTTGTTGTATTCTTTTTTGTATTATTAGTTTTTTCACTGACTATATCAATTAAATCTTTCTTATTCATGATATCACCAAGAATATTATAACATATTAATTATATAAATGCTAATAAAAAAGCACAAATTGTGCTTTATTCTTCTTTTAAACTTCTTTGCATCAATCTAGATACAGCTTTTTTCGGTGAGGTTTGATTAAACAAGACATCATAGACTGCATCTATAATAGGTGTTTCAATCCCTAAATCTTTACTTTCAAAATAAGCAGCTTCACAACTTCTAACACCTTCAACAACCATAGTCATTTCGGATAAAGCTTTTTGAAGATTTTTGCCACTGGCAATTTTTTTGCCTGCTTGAAAATTACGACTATGCTCACTAAAACATGTTACCACTAAATCACCTAATCCTGTTAGACCAAATAATGTCTTATCTTTTGCCCCTAATGCAATTGATAATTTTTGCATTTCAACAAGTCCTCTAGTAACAAGTGCAGCTCTAGCATTATCTCCATATCCTAAACCAGCTAGCATACCACTAGCAATAGCGATTATGTTCTTTAAAGAACCACCAAGTTCTGCACCAATTAAATCATTTAAAGCATATACTCTAAAATAAGTTTTATTACTAAAAATCTTTTGAACAATTAATGACTTAGATATATCTTCACTCGCTGCTGTAACCGATGTTAGCATTTGAAGAATAACCTCTTCAGCATGACTTGGTCCGGTAAGAGCAACAAAACCATCGATATATTTATGATCAATAACTTCATATACAATTTCAGAAACTCGTTTATAAGTTTTAGGCTCAATACCTTTACTTGCATTCACAAATAATTTTTTTGTTTTTATAACTGAAGCTATTTCTTCTAACACAGATCTTATTACTTTAGTTGGCACAGCCAACAATATTATATCAGACCAGTTAACGGCTTCATTCAAGTTTGTTGTACCGCGGACATTTTCATTAAGAATTCCATTTGGTAATTTACTTTTATTTGTATGAAAATTATTAATTTCATCAATGGTTTCTTGATTAATATCAAATATATTAACTAGATGACCATTATCGCTAACTAATCTTGCTAGAGCGGTTCCCCAACTCCCAGCACCAATAACTGCTATTTTATATATCATTGTTCCTTTTTCCTTAATACGAATTTTAATGGACTTCCTTCAAACTCAAAAGTCTCTCTAAGCTTGTTTTCCAAATATCTAAGATAAGAAAAATGCATATGTTCTTCACTATTAACAA
This sequence comes from Bacilli bacterium, assembly GCA_041675825.1. GTDB lineage: Bacteria > Bacillota_I > Bacilli_A > ML615J-28 > CAG-698 > JAEYQM01. The sequence continues at coordinate 13,940 of JBAYTC010000008.1, forward strand.
ATAAAACAAAAGTAGGAGGCATTACATCACTTTGAGTTGCATAACTTAATCTTAATCTATTACCATTAAAAATAGGTGGTTGATTAAGTAAGATTGCATCCATAAGAACATCATTCAATAGACTAGTTTGAACTCGACGATTAAAGTTTTCATAAACTTTATCGATTGCATTAAGCAAATGATGAACACGTTCCTTATTAAGCGCTGAAACAAAAATTATCGGAGCAAAATCCATGAATAGTATTTGATTTCTAATTTTTTCTTCAAATTTCTTCATAGTTTTGTCATCTTTTGTAACGGCATCCCATTTGTTAACAACAATAACCAGAGCTCGATTATATTCTCTAGCATAACCTGCAATTCTTTTATCTTGTTCTTCAATATCTTTAGTACCATCTAAAACAATACAAACAATATCACTTCGTTCTATAGCACTAATTGCTCTTAATACCGAATACTTTTCAGCTTTCTCATAAATCTTACCTTGTTTTCTAATACCAGCCGTATCGATTACAACATATTTTTTTGAGTTTCTAGTGTATAAAGTATCAATCGCATCTCTAGTTGTACCTGGTATATCACTAACAATTACACGTTCTTCACCTAAAATAGTATTAGTAAGAGTTGATTTACCTACATTAGGTTGACCAATTAAACTATACTTAATATGTGTTTCATCATAATCTTTTTCATCTTTTAGTGGCATTAATTGAATAATTCTATCTAGTAAATCACCAATCCCAATACCATGGAGACTTGAAATCGGAATAACTTCATCAACACCAAAATTATAAAACTCATAGATTAAATCTTTTAGTGAAAAATCATCAACTTTGTTTGCTGCAACTATCAATGGTTTATCTGATCTTCTCAATATATTAATTACATCTTCGTCTTCTGTAGTAATACCACTTCTGGCATCAACTACCATTAAAATTACATCTGCTTCATCAATCGCTAAAGATGCTTGGGCTAATATTTCTTTAGAAAAGGGCTCATCTTTTAAGATGATCCCTCCTGTATCAATAATCGAAAATTCTTGATTTAACCATGAAGTTTTACCATAAATTCGATCTCTAGTAATACCACTAGCATCATCTGTAATTGATAGTCTTTCACCGATTATTCGATTGAATAAGCTTGATTTACCAACATTTGGTCTACCAACTATGGCTACTACTCCACGCATAAATTTTACCTACTTTTTACCTAAATCTTCAGAGTCAAAGAAATCTCCTAATGTAGAAGTAACACGCTCTTGTGATTTCAAATATTTATTAATTGATTGCTTATCAAAACTATTTTCTTCTCTCATAGTTACAATTAATCTAGTTTTAGTGCGATCAAAAACTCTAACTTTAGCTTCGATTTCTTGACCTACAGTAAATACTGTACCTTGAGAATAGTTATTCTTAGGCATGAAACCAAATGCACCTTCAACATCAACTCTAATTCCTTGATCAGTAACTTCTAGAACTTTAGCTTTTACTGGATCATTAGATTTAAGTTTTAACGTTTCCCATGGATTAGCAGCTAGTTGTTTGCGTGATAAGATAATACGCTTTTTATTTAAATCCAATTCAATTATTTTAACTTCAATTTCTTCAGATACTTTTACAACATCTTCAATAACTGTAGTTCTTTCCCATGAAAATTCACTCTTTGGTAAAAAGCCTTGAATTTCATCATTAAATGAAATAACAACTCCAGCTTTATTGATTTCAATAATTGTTCCTTTGATTAAATCATTTACATTATGAGAATCTATAAATTCTTTCCAAAAGTTAGGAAGTAAAGCTTTACGAGATAAACCTATATGATCTTTATCAACTTTAATAACTTTAACTTTAACTGAATCTCCGATATTAAGAACTTTTTCTACTTTAACAATACGATTATGTTCGATTTCTGAAATGTGAAGTAAGCCTTCAACACCTGGAGCAACCTCAACAAACGCACCATATACTTCAATATTCTTAACAACGCCATCAAATTCTTGGCCCACTTCAACAGTTTTAATAAATTCCTGTTTTTCTTCACGAGAAATAATTGCATTAGCAACTCTTTGTGATACTATTAATCTAATTCTATTGTAATCTACTCTAATTGGAGCAACAGCTATTTCTTGCCCAACTAAACTTGAAAAATCTTCACCTTCAAAATCAACTTGGCTGTTTGGTAACAAACAAGTATATCCTTCATGTTCTAGAATTAAACCAACTTTAATATTTTTTACAACCTTAGCTTTAATTGTGCCATGGTTTTTAATAACATCTTCAAATTTTTCTATTTCTTCTCTTTTTTCAACTAAAGCAGTTGATAATAAAACTTTGCCTCCATCATTGTAAACACGTTTTACTACAACTTTAAGTTTGTCTCCTTCGATGAACAAATCCATTAATTCTTCATCATCTTTCAATCCGGCTACATCTTTACGGAATAGAAGTCCTTCTTGACCGTTTTCAAGTTTAACTAAAACTCTTTCCTCTTTAGCTTTAATAGTGTAGTTTCCCTTTTTTTCTTCTTTTGTTGCTTCTAAAACTTCGATTACTTCACCTTCAACTAGTTGCAATTCACGAACAGTTTCTTCTTCAACAACTTCTTCTTGTTTTTCTTCAACTACAACTTCTTCTTTAGGTTCTGCTACAACTTCTTCTTTAGTTTCAATTGCAGTTTCTTCTTTTGTTTCAACTGCAACTTCTTCTTTAGCTTCAACTGCAACTTCTTCTTTAGTTTCAACTAAAACAGTTTCTTCTTTGACCTCTGGTGTAGTTTTTTCTGTAGTTTCTTCTACAATCGCTTCAACATTTTTGTTTGTTTTAACGTTTTCCATTTTGTAACCTCTTTCCATAACTAAACTTATGATCTTTTCGACCACTTCGTTGACACTTAATTCTGATGTGTCTATTTCAATTGCATCGGTGGCTTTTGCTAATGGGCTGATAGCACGATTACTATCCTTGTTATCGCGCTGAATAATCTCATTGATAGTTTCTTCTAAAGAAGACGCTTCATAACCATTATCTAGACGCTCTTTAAGACGTCGGGCTGCTCTTTCTTCAACACTAGCTACTAAAAATATTTTAAGATGTGCATTTGGTAGAACTACAGTTCCAATATCACGCCCGTCCATTATAATATTTTTAGAATCAACTAGTTTCCTTTGCCAATCAACAAGAATATCGCGGACATATTTAAATTTAGATACTAGTGATACATTATTAGTAACTTCAAGACTTCTTATGTCTTTAGTAACTTCCACACCATCCAAATAAATTTTGTCACCATCCAAGTCAATTTTGGTTTGTTCAAGAAACTTATACTCAGCCTCATCTTCCTTATTGATTTTCAAGTTAAGAGCTTTTAATGTAATCGCACGATACATAGAACCTGTATCAAAGTAGCAAAAGTTTAATTTTTTTGCTACTTCTTTAGCGATTGTACTCTTTCCGGCTCCAGCTGGACCATCAATAGCAATTTGCCAATTCATACACACACCTCTGAAATTTACTTTTTTATTATAACATATTTAAACTAATACTTCAAGATTTATTTATTTTTATTTAATTACCCAAAATATTAGTTATAATGTATTTTAATGAAACCTAAATCAATTTCATTAAAAAAGCTATTGGTTTAAACCAATAGTTTAAAACTTACGAACTTTTTTATACGAATAATCTTTTTCGACTTTCGCATCTACTAATAATTGTTTAACTTCATGAACAGATAACTCTCTAACTTCACCTTCAGCTAAACCATTTAAATCAATTGTACCAAAACGAATTCTAGATAGTCTTTTGACTGGGAAACCTACTACTTCAAACATTTTCTTGACTTGATGGTATTTACCTTCCTGTAAGATAATTCTAACTAAACTAGAATTATTCTTTTTATCGATTGAATCTAAAGAGCACTGGCATTTTCTAGTAATATATCCATCAATATCGACTCCAGATTCAATTTTGCGTAAGATTGGTTTTGTTATTATACCATTAACTCTAACTAAATATTCTTTCTCAGTGAATGTAGAAGGACCAACTAATTGATTCATAAATTCACCATCATTTGTAAGTAATATTACCCCTTTAGTATCGTAATCAAGTCTACCAACTGGAAATAAACGATAACTTTGATATTGTTTCGGTAAAATTGTTATTACTGTTTTTCTATTCTTTTCATCATTAGATGATGATATTATATAACGAGGTTTATTCATAACAAGGTATTTTAATTCGTTAGGCTCAATCACAACATTATCAACGCTTACTTTATCATTGCTATTAACTTTTATACCCATCTCTGTAACAATAACATCATTAACTTTGACTCTGTTTTCTTTTATTAACTCTTCAGCCTGACGTCTTGAGCTAACCCCACAACGTGCAAGAAACTTTTGTAATCTCTCCATAACATACCTCATCCAAATATACTATACCCTATACATTGAAAAAAATCTACATAAACCTTTGGGAAATAAAGGCTATGAATTTAATCATTTTTTAGGAATAAATCAATTTTACTAATTAAATCATTTATATTATAATTGTCTAAATCAACAAAAACTGAGTTGGTTTTGTTTTTAAACCAAGTAATTTGCCTTTTAGCAAGATTTCTAGTTTTTTGTTTAATTATATCAGAAACTTGGTCAATTGAAAGTTCTCCATCCAAAAACAAACCAATTTCTGAGTATCCAATGTCTTTGATTTTCGACAAATCTACACCATCATTTTTAAGTTTAATACACTCATCAATTAAACCTGATGCAATCATATTATCAACACGATTATTGATTCTCTCATACAAGATTTTTCTATCTCTTGTTAGGGTAATCATTAAAACATCATAAATATATATAGGTTCTCTAGTAACTACTTCACCTTGATTTAATACTAATTCCAAATACCTAATAACTCTTCTACGGTTATTAGGATGAGTTTTGTTTGCAACAGCACTATTAAGATTCATCAACATTGAATATAGAGTTTCATTATCATAAGAATCAAACTTTGATTCATCTCTTGTATTTGCTTCTAAATTATAATCTTGGACCAATGCATTTATATATAAACCTGATCCTCCAACGATAAAAGGCACTTCAACACTTTCAATAATTTTTCTTCCATCAACTTGAAAATCTTTAATTGAATAATTGTCAAGAGAATCAATAATATCAATCATATGATGCTTCACACTTTTCATCTCGCTAGAATTAACCTTTGCGGTTCCGATGTTTAACTTCTTTTTAAAGGAAGATGCATCAGCATTAATAATCTCACCTTCAAAATATTCTGCAAGTTTGATTGAAATTTCAGTTTTACCAACTGCTGTTGGTCCAGCTATAACAATGACTTTTTTCATACAATTCTTTTAAACCATTTTTCAATTTCAGATCTAGAAAACTTAACTATCACCGGTCTACCATGTGGACAGGTATATGGGTTTTTAGCATTACTTAAATCCTCAAGTAAATATTGAATCTCTAATTTACTATGATATTCATTACCCTTTATAGATTTCTTACACGCAATTCCTTTAGAGACCTCTTTTAAAAAATCTATCTTTTCTAACTTGTTATTATTAATAATTTTCGTGATTATCTCTTCAACATATTCTTGTTCATAACCCCTTTTAAACCATATTGGTACTTCTCTAATCATATAACTTCCAGTACCAAAATCTTCTATCTTGATACCTAATTTTGATATCTTATCAATATTTTCATTAATTAAGATAGCCTCAGAGTTTGTAAAATCCAATTTAAATGGAATTAAAAGTTCGTAACTGATAATCTCTTCTTTTTCGAATTCTTCAAGAATTCTTTCATAATTTACTCTTTCCGCAGCTGCATGTTGATCAATTATAAAAAACATATTTTCCGCTTGAGCAAGGATATATGTACCATGTAATTGGCCTATATAATGCATTTTAGGTAGTAATTTAGAAGTTGTCTCAATTGTTTCACTATCAAAAAAAGTGTACTCTTGTTGATTAAACACTTGTTTGGAAAGTTTTGTTTCTTCTTTTAATCTAGTTTCTTCTAATAGTTCACTATTCACTCTTGATTCTTCTATATTATTTATTTTTGAATCATCATAATAATCCATTAAACTTTCATCTGTTGAATCATCATCGAAAGAAAAATCAAACTCATCATCAACATCATCAACTGGTGTGTCTAAATCATTAGAAATACTGTAATTATTTAACTCATCATCATTAAGTTCCTCATCTTTTTCAAACAATAAAGAATCGAAATCATCAGTACTTTTAATATAATCATCATTTAAAATCTTTTTTGATTCTGGATATATAATTTCATCAGTTTCATCTAAATCAAGACTTAAATCGGTATTTTCCAATGCTCTTCTAATTCCATCCTCAACTAATTTTAGTAATTTTGATTCATTAGAAAACCTAATTTCAAGTTTTGCAGGATGAACATTTACATCTATCATTCCTGGATCTACTTGTATATTTAAAATAGTAATTGGAAATTTACCAGTTAGTAAAAATTCATCATACCCTTTGATTACTGCATTAACAATATTAGAGTTTTTAATGAAACGTCCATTAACAATAATCGTTATATGTGCTTTAGTGGACCTAGTAGTTTTTAGTTTAGATGTATAACCTCCAAGTTTGAAAAAACCATCATCTTCAAATATACTGATCATGTCTTTAGCTACATCTTGTTTATAAACAGACATAATAACTTCTAATAGATCATTGTTTCCATAGGTTTTAAGGATTTCTACATTGTTATTAATCAAAGTGAAACTGATATTAGGGTTTGCTAGTGCCATTTTATTTACATATTCTGATACATAACTTAATTCAGCGTTTTGAGAAGCAACACTTTGCAGTCTTGCAGGCGTATTAAAAAATAGATTCTTAACAATAATTTCTGTTCCTTGAGGGTGACTAATCATAGCTTCGCTAATCAAATTTCCCCCTCTTAATGTATACATCGTACCTCTAGTTCCATCATGACTAGTCTTTAACGTAAAATTGGAAACTGAGACAATTGATGCTAAGGCTTCTCCCCTAAAACCTAAAGTTTTAATTTTAAACAAATCATTCCCATCTTTAATTTTACTAGTAGTGTGGGGCATTATCGCTAATTTAGCATCAGCATTATCCATACCTACTCCATTATCTAAAACAGAAATTTCAGATAGACCTGAATCTACTAATTTAATTCTAATAATAGTTGCATTGGCATCGATAGAATTTTCAACTAATTCTTTTACAACGCTACTACTTCTTTCAATCACTTCACCTGCAGCAATTAAATTAGTTGTATGTTGATCTAATTGTCTAATAATACCCATAATTATCTTTTCAACTTTCTTTGTAAATCATTTATTAAATTAAGAGCTTCAATAGGACTTAATTCATTTATTGAAGTTTCCTTTAATTCTTTTAAAACATCTATTTCTAATTCTGTTTTTGAATCATAAACAAGTGGCGTAACATAATTATAAAGTGATAATTTTTCAGTATCATAGGAATGCATTTCTTGAAGTTTATTTAAAACATCATTAGCGCGCAATATGACTTCAAGAGGAATATTAGCTAATTTAGCAACATTTATTCCATAACTTTTATCAATTGGCCCATCTTTTACTTTGTGAAGAAAAACTATATCTCCTTTGTTTTCTTCAGCCGCAACATGAACATTCTTTAAGGAGGATAGCTCTTCCTCAAGAACTGTTAATTCATGATAATGAGTAGAAAATAATGTGATAGCTTTTAAATGTTCATGAACATATTCTATTATAGCTTGTGCTAGAGCCATACCGTCATATGTAGCAGTACCTCTACCAATTTCATCAAAAATAATCAAACTATTTTTTGTAGCATATTTTAAAGCATTATTAACTTCCATCATTTCAACCATAAAAGTTGATTGACCACTAACAATATCATCAGCTGCGCCAATTCTTGTAAATATTTGATCAAATATTGGAAGATTTGCTTTTTTTGCTGGAACAAATGAACCCATTTGTGCCATGATAGCTATAATTGCAATCTGTCTCATATATGTAGATTTACCACTCATATTAGGACCAGTGATAAGCAAAATATTCTTATCATTAAGAATCAAATCGTTAGGAATAAACTTTTCGTTATTACTAAACTCAATAACCGGATGTCTTCCTTCAATTATTTCAATTTTAGAATCTTCATTAAATGTTGGACGATTCAACTTATATTCGTTAGCTATTTTTGTAAAAGACTGCATCATATCAAGTAATGATATTAATTTAGATAGAACTTGCAACTTAGATATATATTCTTTAGTTTCATTTCTTATATTATAAAATAATTCTATATCAAGTTCTAATGTTTTTTCTTCAGCCCTTAGAATTAAAGTTTCTTTTTCTTTTAGTTCTTGAGTAATATAACGCTCAGCATTACTTAATGTTTGTTTTCTTATATATCCATATTCATCCTTTATTAATCCACTATTTAATTTAGATACTTCAATATAATAGCCAAAAACTTTATTAAAGCCTACTTTAAGCTGCTTAATTCCAGTTCTCTCGCGTTCTTTAGCCTCAAGTGATAATAAATACTCCTTACTATCTAAATTGATATTACGCAATTTATCAAGTTCTTCATTATAACCTTCTTTTATAATGTTACCATCTTTAATAACAAAAGGTGCGTCTAGGTCTATTGAATCATCAATTAATCCGTACAAATGGATAAAATCATTATAATGCTCATCAATATTAAAATAATCATTAATACCAATACTATAAATCAACTTCTTAATTTTCGGTAAATTCGATAATGATTTTCTTAATTGCAACAAATCTTTAGGATTTGCATTACCATATGATATTCTACCAACAATTCTTTCGAGATCATATACATCAGATAGAGATTTTCTTAAATCTGAGGTTTCAATGAACTTTTTCTTCATTTTTTCAATAATGTTATATCTATTATTAATTTCTTCTTTGTTTATCAAAGGATACATAATATTTTTCTTAAGATATCTACTTCCCATTGCCGTGACACAGGAATCCATTAAATCAAGAAGTGTGAATTTTTTATTTTGAAATCTTAAAGTTTCAATTAATTCTAGATTCCTTCTTGAAGACATATCAATCTTTAAATACGAATCAATAGAATACTTATTAACTTTTTGTAAATGCACTAATGTGCGCATTTGAGTTCTAATAATGTAGTTTAATAGTCTAGAATAATTTTTTTGTTCCTCATTGTCTAAACCTTCAATAATACTCTTAAAATAACTTGGAATAACATCATTTTTTTCTTTAGATATTGTGATAAAATATGATTTTACTAAGTTATCTAAAACTGTTTCATTAAAACCTTCACCTACGATTATCTCTTTAGCTTTGATTTTTATTATTTCTGCATATAGTAATCCTTCTTCATCAGGTATATTAGTTAAATTACCTTCACCTGTAGAAAGATCAATATAACTAAGAATATATCTATTCTTTATATAAGATAGAGATACTAAATAGTTATTGTCTTTCGACTCCAAGCTAACCTCATCAATTACCGTGCCGGGAGTTATAATTCTAACTACTTCACGTTTTACAATCCCTTTAGAATCTTTTGGATCTTCTACTTGCTCAACTATTCCTACTCGGTAGCCTTTTGAAGTTAAAATGTCTAAATAGTTACTAGCACTATGATAGGGTATACCACACATAGGCACTCTTTCTTTTGCTCCTGCATCTTTTCCTGTAAGGACAATTTCAAGTTCTTTTGAAGCAACAAGGGCATCATTAAAAAACATTTCATAGAAATCGCCTAATCTAAAGAATATAATTGTATCTGGATATTGTTCTTTAATTTCTAAATATTGCCTCATCATTGGCGAATATTGCATTTTATCTATTTTTTCGTACATATGTTCCACCTTAAGATATATTATAGCAAAAATTAAGTAAAATTAAAAGTCAAATAATAAAAACTTCCCGTAGGAAGTTTAATTATTCTTCAACTTTAATAAGTTTATCCATAACCAATACAATAGGTGTACCAGCTAAAACCGCAACTATTATTTCGATTACACCATTTGCCCCTAGTACCGTAATTATAAATGCCAGCAATCCACCTAAATCAGACATTGGGTTTTCACTAGCTGTGAAGTAGAATCCGGTATTAGCAACAACATATAATATTGGTAATACAAGTAGTGTGTGAAATAATGTTGATACAGCAAAAGTTATTGCTACAGAGGCATATCTATTTTTTACGACTCTATCTATAAACATGTAGATGTAGTAAATTGCCCATCCAAAGATTACTCTTGGCAAAACTGATAATAATGGATTTGTAAATGGAGCATTAGGTCCTAGTGAAAAAATTGCAATAATCATTGATGTAATTCCAAAAACTGCTCCAAGTGCTGTTCCATATTTTGGTCCAAGAATTACTGCTCCAATTAACACTGGAATATGAGCGATTGTAAATGCTGCAAATCCAACAACTTGGAAAAAGTATAATAGTGAAAATAACACTATCATTGCCATTAAACTGGCTGCAAAGACCATGTCTTTAATTTGTTTGTTTCTCATTTTTTTCTCCTTTTTAGGCCACATTGGGTCCCATAAGTATTTTTATATATTTTCTTATATAGCATCCATAAAGGTATGCTTATTCAATAAATTCAAATTCATAATTAAGGATTCTAACACTATCTCCGTGCTTGACTCCTAGTTTACGTAGTTCATCTTCTACACCCAGCACTCTAATCTTCCTAGCAAATTGTTTAACACTTTCATCACGATTAAAATCAGTAATATCAAACAATCTTTTGACTGCTGGACCACTCACATTATATACACCATCATCATCTAGTGTAATATGGAAAGGATCCTCAGGAGCCTGATAAGTGTATTCTACAATCTCATCTGTGATTGTATCTTCAAACTGTTTATAACTTGTAACATCAAGAATATCTGCTATTTTGTACATTAAATCATCTAGGTTATCTTTAGTATATGCGCTGATAGGAATTATGTCAACAATCTTGCTTTTTTCTTTGAATTCTTCGAGATTGTTTTTTGAATTTTCTAGATCCATTTTGTTTGCAACAATAATTTGTGGTCTTAATAATAACTTTTCATTAAAACTTCTAAGTTCTTCATTAATTGCTAAATAGTCTTCATATGGATCTCTACCTTCACTAGCACTCATATCTATTACATGAACAATAACTCTAGTTCTTTCAATATGTTTTAAAAATTGAATCCCAAGTCCAGCACCAAGTGAAGCACCTTTAATTAAACCAGGAAGATCAGCAACAACAAAACTACGACCATCTTTAGTCCTAGAAACTCCTAAATTAGGAGCTAAGGTAGTAAAATGATAATCTGCAATTTTAGGTTTTGCAGCAGATATAACTGAAATTATTGTGCTTTTACCTACACTTGGAAAACCAACTAATCCGACATCAGCCAAAACTTTAAGTTCAACTTGGATTTCCTTAGTTTCACCAGGGGTTCCGTTTTCAGCATACTCTGGAGCAACTACTCTAGATGTTTTAAAATGCCAGTTACCACGTCCACCTTTTCCACCTTTTACAATAATAGCCTCTTGATTATGTTTAGTGATGTCGGCAATTATAGTGTTAGTTTCTAAATCACGAACTACAGTTCCAATAGGAACTCTTACATATACATCATCAGCAGAACTACCAAACATATTCTTCGGCATACCATTTTCACCATTGTTTGCCGCAATTCTTTTTCTAAATTTTAAGTCAATTAGCGTTGTAATTCCTTCATCGCCAACAAAAATAACACTTCCACCTCTACCACCGTCACCGCCGGCTGGTCCTCCTAAGGGAACGTGTTTCTCCCTTCTAAATGCCACAGCACCATTACCACCATTACCAGCAATAACCGTGAGTTTTACGTCATCAACAAACATGCTTTCACCACCTTTTAAAAAAATGCACTTATAAGTGCATTTGCATTACTTTGCTTCGTAAACAGACACTTGCTTTTTGTCTTTACCTTTACGTTCATATTTTACATAACCAGTTATAGTTGCAAAAAGAGTATCATCTTTACCTAAACCAACATTAGTTCCAGGGAAGATTTTAGTTCCTCTTTGACGATATATAATTGAACCTGCAGTTGCATATTCTCCATCACTCTTTTTTGCACCAAGTCTTCTACCAATAGAATCACGACCATTTTTAGTCGAACCAGCGGCTTTTTTAGAAGCAAAAAACTGAATGTTTATTCTCAACATGAGAGCTACCTCCTAATTTCTTTTATTTTTAGATAATCAGAATAGTCAAAAACTATTCCTTCAAGTGTATCAACCAAATTAAGCAAAATCTTATTAGTTGATTCATCATTATTTAGAATTTTTAATTTCATTAACGGTTTTTTATCATTTGAGCTAAATTCAATCTTAGAATTAAATTTTTCTAGTAACCCAACTGTCATATACATTGCAGTTGATACAGCACTACAAACGATGTCTTTACCAAGTTCATCATAACCAGAGTGTCCAGAAACTTCAACTAATTTGATAATTTCTAATTCTCTTGTAACTTTTACTTCAATCATCAATTAGCCTTCAATTGTAACGATTTGTACTTTTGTAAATGGTTGACGATGACCTTGTTTCTTATGGTAGTTCTTCTTAGATTTATATTTGTAAACGATAATCTTCTTAGCTTTTCCATTTTCAATAACTTTAGCAGTTACTTTAGCATTTTTTACGTATGGAGCTCCAGCTTTACCATCTAACATCAAAACCTTATCAAAAACAACTTCTTCATTTTCAGCAACTTCTAATTTTTCAATAAATAAGAAATCATTTTCCTTAACTAAGTATTGTTTACCACCAGTTTCAATAATTGCGTACATCTTTGCACACCTCCTCATATAATAAGACACGCCATAAAGGTGGATCGAAATCTCTTAAACCTTCTTTGAGCGGTTGCGCACTACGCAACGATAATATTATACTATAAATCACCAAAAATGTCAATTATTATTTTTGGTGATTATTTCATATTATTTTTGTTAATATTTTTAATTTAAATCGATTGTATAACAACGTCTACGGCGATGTTGACGCGCATCAAAACCTTTCCATTGATCTTGAACTTGATTATTATCTTCTAATTCTGGTCCAGTTTCAGCAAATTTAATATTATGTTTAACGGCTTCATTAATAGCTTCTCCCATAATAACTGCATTTACTCCCATTCCTTGATATTCAGGTTTAACGGCAATAAAATACATTTCTAAAATGCTAAATTTCTTTAACGCTCTTAGCATTCTAAATATACCAAATGGGAATAATTTCCCTTTAGACTTTCTAGTTGCCTCAGCCAATGATGGAACCATCAGACCAAATCCAACAAGATTATTCTCTTTGTTAACAACAGCGATAACAAAATCAAGATGAACTAATGGAATATATTCTTTTATAGCTTTATCTATTAATTTCTCTGTTAACGGTACAGTTCCATATAATTTGGCAAATGCTTCATTAATAACAGCAAATGCTTCCTTAGCAAGTATAAACAGTTCTTTTCTTGTTGGTTTAACGCGATGAAAACCATAACGCTTTTGAACCATATTACTAACTCTTTCAATTCGCGGATCCATTTCTTTAGGAACAGAAATTTGATACTCAACCCAATCAATTTCTTTTTTTAACCCTAAAGCTTCTAAATGTTTTGAATAATATTCATAATTATACAATGTAATAGAAAGATTCATTTCATTAAATCCTTCAACAAGCATACCTTGGGCATCAATATCTGTAAAACCTATTGGACCTATTAATTTTTCCATATTGCGCTCTTTACCCCATTTAATAACTTCATCGACTAAAGCTTTGCTTACTTCTAAGTCATCGATAACATCAAATCTGGTAAATCTAATAATATTTTGATTCATTTTCGCAATATATGCATGACTAATCAGACCGGCAATTCTTCCAACAATCTTGCCATCTTTATAAGCAAGAAACAATCTAGTCTCACAAAAATCATAAGCAGGATTTTTTTCTGGGTTGAATTTGTCCATTTCATCAGCTATTAGTTGAGGAACATAAAATTCACAATTCTTATAAAGTTTAATTGGAAATTCAACAAACTTTTTTAATTCTTTTTTTGTAGTTACTTCTTTTATAATTATCATAGTTTTCACTTAAACAGTTACGTCTTTCCTCCAAAATTTATATATATATTATATCATAGAAATAATGTATTTTGAAATGTTTTTTTAAAAAGAGATAAAAAAAGTGACTTATGTCACTTTAAAATCGTAATTAATAATTTTTTTCTGCGAAAACTTCAAAGTATGCTCTAGCATGTAAACATACTGGACAAACTCTTGGAGCTTCTTCACCGTAATGAACATGTCCACAATTTCTACAAATCCATGCAACTGGTAACTCTTTTTTAAATACAGTCCCACCATTAACAGCTTCTAAAAGATCATTATATCTTTCTTCATGACGCTTTTCTATTGCTGCAACCCCTCTAAAAGATTCAGCAATTTTTGTGAATCCTTCTTCATCAGCAACTTCAGCAAATTCTTTGTACATTTCTGTCCATTCATAACGTTCTCCAGCTGCAGCACTTATTAAGTTTTCTGGAGTCTTACCTAATAAACCTAAAGCTTTGAACCATAATTTTGCATGTTCTCTTTCATTAAGAGCTGTTTCTTCAAAAATTGCAGCTATTTGTTCATAGCCTTCTTTTTTTGCTACACCAGCAAAAAATGTGTACTTATTACGAGCTTCACTTTCCCCAGCAAAAGCCGTATGTAAGTTTTTTTCTGTTCTTGAACCTTTTAATTCCATAATAATCCTCCTCTTAAATATAGGTATATTATAATATATAAACCAACTTAAATCAAGACTATTTTAAACTTTCAATAAATTTAACAAGTAAATTATTCTCGTACAAAAACTTACCTGGTAAAAAACCTTCAGTTCCTAATTTTAAATCATTACTTAAAAACCCTAAAACTTCCTCACCAATAAGTGGTAAAGTAGTCAAAGCTTTAGCAAGTAATAAAACAACACTAATAATAACCAAACCTTTTGTAGCTCCCCAAACCATACCTAAAAATCTATCAACCCAACCAAGAGCTCCCTTTTTAACTGATTTACTAAAAATATGACCTAATACTTTAACAATTATAAATGTTAGTAAAAACAATCCAATGAAAACTAAACTTGATTTCCCTAGTGCTGTATCAGGAATCTGATCGCTAAATATGTTGGTAATAGTTTTACCAAATATAATTGGTATTGCAAGTGCTAAAATCCATGCTCCCATTGAAAAAATTTGACGGACAAATCCTTTAAGTAAACCCAAAAATACTAATACTCCTAAAAGAATTATAATTGCAGTGTCGATTATTCCCATTTATTGTTACTTCCTTTTCTTATAAAATATTTTAGAACAATATTAAAAATTAGATTTGGACTCGTTGTATTATTTCTGTTTTTATACAACAAATAAGCTAGCACAAAGGCAAAAGCTATTAAAGCAGAGCCAATTATAATCATAATTATTTTAATAATTGC
This sequence comes from Bacilli bacterium, assembly GCA_041675825.1. Classification (GTDB taxonomy): domain Bacteria; phylum Bacillota_I; class Bacilli_A; order ML615J-28; family CAG-698; genus JAEYQM01. The sequence goes on from JBAYTC010000008.1 coordinate 29,507, forward strand.
TCCAAAACTTAAAACTAAAATAATTCCTGTTAAATACATTGGTAAATCCTTTTTGAACTGTTCTTTCTTATATTGAACAGTAAATAAGTTTAATAGTGGATACAAAATAAATACAACTCCAATTATAACTCTAAAGATCCATTCGTTAATTCCCTTAGGAATCAAAAATAAAGCTATCCCAATTGTAATTAAAACTATACTTTGAATTATTAGTTTGTTTCTATCACTTTCGCTATACTGATTAGACATAACTAAAAAATTAATACCCATTAGAATCAATAATGTAGCAATAATAAATATGAAAATACTGATTAAAACAGCAGGATTAACAAAAATAAATACTATTCCTAATGATAAGGAAATTAATATTAAAATAATTGTAAACAAATTTTGTTTTAAATACATAAAAAACCTCCGAGATATTAATATTTTAACACAATTTACAATATTTTAAAAGAAATATGTTAATTCTTATAATATTAAAGATTTAAGTTTTTTTTAAGTTCTATAGCGTAATATTTAGTTGTACTTAAATAGTACTATTTCCCTCAATCTTTATAGGAGAAAGCACAGAATAATTATTCTGTGCTTTTTTCTTTGATATAATTTAATAATACTTCTTTATTGTTTTCTAGTTTGTCTTTCATAACAAGATCCAAAACTTCATTTAAAATCAAAGCTCTTTTATTTTTTGTGATTTTCAAATCAATTAAATCATGTCCATTTATTTGGAGTTGCTTAATTGAAAAACAACTATTGAATGCATTATTAATTAACTTAAATGAATAATCTTTATTATATAATATATGATGGAAATTTAGTATATCAATAACTGTATCATAATTATACTTATTGAAAAGTAATCTAAAATCATATATTCTATCGTTTATATCGAGGTTTTTAGTTTCGATAATTGATAAAACCATCATACTTACTTGCTTTGAAAATTTTAATTCACTTATTATCTCTTTGGCATCAAAACAGTTCATTAACAATAAAGACAAATTAAGTTCTAATGAGTACTCTTTTTTCATCATTTTTATGCTAAAAATAAAATCTTTCTTTTTTAGTGAAGGAATGAAAATTTTAAAAACTGAATAAAAATTTCTTAATCGATAAATATTACCATCAAACATTTTTTTAATTTCTATGTTGATTCTTTCCTTTGATATGAAGGAAAGATTATTTTTTTTCTTAAATATAGCATTTTTAGTTTTATTATCAATTGAGAAATCTAATTGGCAAGAAAATCTTATGGCTCTAAGAATTCTAAGAGCATCTTCTTCAAATCTAACCATCGGATCATTAACAGTTCTAATTATTCCTTTTTCAATGTCGGCTTGGCCATCAAAATAATCGTATATTTTATCATAAAAACAAATAGCATTAATAGTAAAATCACGACGCGATAAATCAGTATATAAATCGCTTATAAAAGTAACATTTTTAGGCTTTCTATATTTTTCATATGTTGCTTCACTTCTAAATGTTGTAATCTCATACATTCTATGATTAATAATAACCATAACAGTCCCATGTTTTATACCATTATCAATAGTTTTAAAATCTTTAAATATTTCTTTAGTAATTTCTGGTGGTGAACTAGTGGAGATATCAAAGTCAGTTGGTTTGTTCCCAAGTAAGTAATCTCTTACAGCCCCACCAACAACAAACGAGATATAACCATATTCTCGTATCTTATCAAGTATAAATTTTACATCACTAGGTAGTTTCATATAACCTCCTTAATATTAGAAAAACTGCTATTCAATAGCAGTTTCTCTAAAGTAATCTGTGATAAAGAAAGTATGAAATTTCTCTATTGATTTAGAAACTTCTGATTGAACTTTTAAATAATATAAATCAAAGTCCCCTTCATTTTCATCAAAGTAAATTATCTCTTTATCAAAAACAATTAGTTTTGGATCAATAAAACGATTATAGCCAATAATTATAGGTTTTTCATCATATTTTCCTACATCATATAAGAATACACTTTGACCATAATAAAATGCTTCAACAATTTTTATACCTAATAAATCAAGAATTGTTGGTGTGATATCATATTGACTGCAAATATTTGAAATATGTCTAGTTTCAATACTAGGATTATAAATTGCAAATGGAACTTTGTCAATGTTATAATCGTATTGGAATTCTGACAATGTTGATCCGCTATATTTTCTTGTCATGTTCATATCAGAATAATTCTTATGATCTGAGAATAATACAATCAATGTATCATCTAATAATGACTTATCAGCTAAGTCATTCATCATAATACTTAACCCTTTATCAAAATCCATTGTTGCTGCTAAGAAGTTTAAATATTCAGGATCGGTATCAATGAATCTTTCTGATGCTTTTAATAGTTCTAAATACTCCTTGTGTTCTTCTCTTTCTTCATTAAATGGTCCATGAGATGTAAAAGTGATAATGAAACTAAAGAAAGGATTGCTTTGGACAGGAGCTATTTGATCTTTCATACTATAAAACATTTCTGAGTCTAATGGGTAATAATCATACTCTGATAATGTCATATCCTCACTTGTATAGAACTTATCAAACCCTAAAGATTCATGCATCTCATTTCGATTAAAATATGAACCAACATTAGAATGGAATGAATTTGTAGTATATCCATTCTTCTTTAGTACTGATGGTAAACTATTTGTATATTCATTTTTGCTATAAGTATACATATAATTATCTGAATTATAATACATCATTGATGTTAAACTTTTGAATTCAGCATCATATGTATTATTAGTTCTTGCAACACCATATGTGTTTTCAAATTTATATCCATTGTTAATTAAATTATAAAGTGTTGGTGTGAATTCTTCATCGATTACATATTCTTCAACTGTTTCCATCATTATCATTATTATGTTTTTCCCGGAAAATGAACCCGTCATATTCGAGTTTTCACTAAGTTTGTCTTTATCAATATTTTCTAATTCTTCACTAGCTTTAACTTGTAGATTTATATTTGTTAGAACTTTTTTGAAAGTAGAAACAACATCACGTTGACGATATGTTGATAATCCAAATGTCATTAAATGGGCTCTTTTATCTTGGGGTTTTTGATAAATGCTTTCATCGATTTTTTTAACAAATAATCCACCAAAAATCAACACTACCATACTTAAAATCAATAACAGATTTTTATGAAAAGGAAGATTAGATGTTTTCTTATTATTACCTAGAGTAACTTTAACTATAAGAAATACAATTAATGACAATAATGTAGCAATAATTAACCATTGCCACCAATTATAGGCAACTAGGATATTATAATTGATACCCATTTTCAGTCCATCACCAATATCAAATATCATTGATATAGCAAATAAGTC
>JBAYTC010000009.1:0-32829 GCA_041675825.1 Bacilli bacterium
ATAACAATTACTTTTCTATCTTTATAAAGTTCTTTTAGTTCTTCTGCTGCAGTTACTGCTCCATTAAATGTACCTGATAATGCTGAAGAAAAAGATATTACTAATACATCCTTACCTTCTTTAAGTAATGGTTCAATATAATCAACAAAAGTTGTTGAATTGACTTGAGAAGTTGAAGTTTTCTTATGTTCTCTTAACATATCATAGAAATCTTTTGTTTTGATTTCTCTCTCATCTAAATAATTCTTGTATTCCTTACCTTCTACATTTACTGTTAGTGGTAATACTGTTAAATCCAATTCCTTTGCTAATTTGTTAGGTAAATCAACACACGAATCAGTGAATAAAATAAAACTTTCCATAACTCCTCCTATAATGGTCTTATATATTATCACACCTAGTTTATAAAACCATTATATAGTGTTTTATATACTTTGTCAACACAAAAGAAAAATATTATATTAGTTTTATTAACTATTGACTAAAAACTTGTTAAATGCTATAATTTTTATGTTAGAGGTGATAAGTTATGAAAGATGCATTAAATTCTCTTAATGAGTGGTTAAATGAACTAACCAGTTTTTCCTTACCTAAATGGAAGAATCTTCCCGATTTAGATTTATATATGGATCAAGTTGTAACTTACCTTGAACGTGAACTTGAACCATTAAGCGTTGATAATAAAGAAAAGATGATAACAAGCTCAATGGTTAACAATTATGTTAAAGGGGGATTAGTAAATAATCCTAATCAAAAAAAATACTCCAAAGAACATTTGGCTTATTTACTAGCAATTTGCTCAATTAAACAGATTCTAACAATTTCAGAAATATCATCACTTTTTGAATTCCAAAAAAATAATGAAAGACAATCTAATGTTATTTATGAATTTTTTAGAACAACACAAACCGAAATGATTAAATCTATTGCAAATGATTCAATTTCTAAATTGGTTCCGATTTTAGAAAGAGGACATGAACTTACAGATGACGATGCTTCCTGCTTTTTACATAATTTTGTATTTAAATTAGCAATTGAAGCTGAAGTCAAAAAAATAATAGCAAACAAAATGCTTAGTTTAATATCCAATAGTTCAATTGACCTAAAAGAAAAGCAAGAAATTGAAAAATTCGAAAGAGAAAAACAAAATAACAAAAAGAAAAAAAGTTAGATTTTTATCTAACTTTTATTTTATTATTTCACCATATGTGTTTGGTCCAACTGAAGCTGCATTAGACTCATCTGTATCAATATGCATTGCTAATGCGAAGTCTTCACGAACTCTTACTACAACATCACCAAAAATTGTTGAACGATTATCATTAACAATTTTAACATTAACAACTTCTTTATCTACAATACCTAAACGTTTTGCATCTTCTGGTGTTGCGTGAATGTGACGTTTAGCAACAATTACACCTTCTTTTAATTCTACTTCGCCTTTAGGCCCAACAAGCTTAATCCCAGGAGTATTACTAATACTTCCTGATTCACGAACAACAATATCTACTCCTAATGTACGAGCATCTGTTGCTGAAACCTCAACTTGGTTTAAGCTTCTACAAGGTCCTAAAATCATAACATTTTCTAAAGACTTACGAGGACCAACTACTGTTATTCTTTCGTTTGAAGCAAATTGACCTGGTTGAGATAACTCTTTCTTAAAAGTCAATTTAGCATCTTCACCAAACAATATTTTTAATGTTTCTTCAGTAACATGAGCATGTCTTGCTGATGTTTCTACCAATACTTTATTATCCATTTCTACCTCCAATAAATTACGAAACTATTATAGCACAAAACTCCCTAAAAATAAAGGGAGTTTGCTTTTCTATTATTTAATTTCCAAATAAACTATCATACAATCCTAATAAATCACTACTACCTGATGCTGTTTCTAAACCGTTTAAGAAGGCATCTCTATTTTCTGGTGATAATTGATTTAAATCATTTAGTAATTGCTCATTCTCTTCCTCAGACAATGTGCCGTTAGTAATAGATGAGGAAACAGTATCAAGTGTATCTAGTAGATTATTTACAGCTTCTTGTTGTTGTGAATCTGTAGTATCAAAATCATTCTCAGTAAAGTTGTTAGTTGATAATGCATTTTGAACATCATTAACAGCACCAAGCAATGCAACAGATAATAAACTTCCTCCTGGAACAGTTGCATAAACATCTAATCTATTATCAACAATTTTAATTTTACTTACTTCAAGTGGAGTCACATTCTCACCATCAACTGCCATCATTTTTTCAAATGATTCAGCTTCAATAATGAATGCTTTTAATGTGCTAGAATAACTCATAACTCCAAGTTCAGCCATATTATCTCCAAGCATTCCCATTAGTAAATTAGAACTAGCAAGTAAGTATTCCCCAACTTCCTCATCTAAATCTTCACCAATAGTTATATCATCATCAATCATAATCACTATTTCTTGATCATCAGTTTGGTCTAGTAATCCATTTAATTTAATCGAAGTTATCATTCCATTTAAGTTTATATTAACTCTTATGTCAACATCAACGGCATTAAAGTCAATAAGTATTCCAATAATTTCTAAACTCATATCTGAAGTAGATCCTGGAATTGGGAAATTAAATTTGAAATTTTCAAAGCCGTCAGAATAATCATATATAATTTGATTAAATTCCAAATTTGAAAATGTTATTTTACTTCCAGTTGGATTATTCAAACTACTTATAACATATCCTTGAGTTTTATATTGAACAAATGAATTGCGATCAAAAGTCTTAATATCATCACTTAAAGTAGTAATAGTCTCACTTACAGCAAATTTAGTCAAATCAAATCTAATTCCGAAAGTATCAGCAAATATTCCAATTTGAGCAATATCATTTTCTTTTCTTGTTAATAAAGATAATAACTCAGAAATCATATTTTTCTCATTAGACTCTTCCATCTCATCAGTCTCGATTACATTACCTACTAAATCATTCAACTCTGATTTTTTCACTTCAAGAGCAAAATTTTGTAAGTCAAAAGCAATTGGTATACCTTTACTTTCTAGTTCTTGGTTAATTTTTTCAGTTGAAAAATCAAGCTTTTCAAGAATATTAAAGGCTAGATCACTTGCAAATCCTTTTAAAAGATCAGCTTTTCCTAAACCAAGTGATTCAAAGTCAAATATAAACAATTCATCAGTTTCATCAAACTTTAATGACATTTTAGCTCTAGTATTAATTCCAAATAAAGTCATCGGCATATATAAATGTAATTGATCATTAGATATATCAGCATAAAGACTCTTGATTAGAACTTTTTGAACACCTAATACTGGAACCTCAAATTCCATATAGTCAATATATTTATTATCATCAGTCGCTCCTGCTTTATTAGGATTATAATCTGAATTCATAGAATCTTTAACCATTGCAAAAATTAACTTATTAAGATTATCTTCAGTAAATGTTAGATTCAAATATTCTTTATCTTCTAAATCAAATCCTTCATCAAACAATGTATTGAGCTCTGTTTCCATAGTTACACTTTCAGTGTATAACGCTAATGGAGTATCATCTGTATTATCGTGGATTGAAAAATACAAAATAGCAAATGGAACTCCTATTAATAAAACAACAAAAATTATTAAACCAAAAAGTATTTTAAATATAGTTTTCATAACATCACTCCTTACTATATTTTCTATTTTTTTTCTTATTATTAACATACGGAATAACTTGATGTCTTGGTAATGTTAATGCGAGATTAGTAATCTCATCTTGTAAATATGAAATTATTCTATTTCTTTCATCTTCAATATTATTATGTTCATCAAACAAAATCGGCTCTCCAATTAATATTTTTTTCAAATCTCTACAAATATATGTTGGATAAAAATATAGATTCCTTCCGGTCTTCTTTTTATAACTTTTCACTGCATCAACAAAATGTAATTGGAATTTATTTACAATATCATTATATGGTTCTCGATATTCAGGAAATATAATTACATTTTTTTCTTCATCTAGTGTCTCAATTGTCTTACGTATGGTTAACCTTAGTCGACCATCCTTATAAACTGGTATCGTATCTGCTGCATTAAATAAGTATGAGCCAATAGGAGCAAATATTGTTATACTGAAAAGTTTATACAACCATTTTGTGTATTTGCTTTTATGACGCCAAAAGTCCTCCATTGCATATTCGGTCACTTCTTTCCTATTAAACATCTCACCAATAACCCAAATCTTCTTCTTGCCTGGAAAGTAAAAATAGTAACCTAGTGGACCATGAACCTGTGCATGATTTGCAACAATCACACTTCCAGGTTTTTTTACTTGACCGACAACTTCATATTTGAGATAAAAAAACTTAATTAGACGGTAACACATACGATAAAATAGTGGCTTATTTTTCTTTTTCATATCTATATATTATTATATCATAAAACAATTAAGAATAATATCAATAATATTTTGTTTTTTTAATAATATTGTGATAAAATGTAAATACTGAAGGTGATTATCTATGAATAAACTTAAACCAATTTACTTTTATATATCATATTTTCTACTAAATCTAGCTAACTCCTATATAGTTGTCTTTGGAATAATTCATCCAAACATAAGTAGTTATAGTTTTGATTTTAATAGTTTTTTGTTTTCACTAATCGGAAATATCGGAGTTCTCTCATTATTCTATGTTATATCCATAATTATCTTTAATAGAACTAAACATAGAATAAACTTTCTAGTTGGAATATCAATTATATTCACCCTATTAAGTCTTGGGACTGCAATATTTGCAAATATATTCTCTACGTTCTTTACCTTAACACAGTTATCAAGTTTTAATAATCCATCACAAGGTTCTTTCTTCGTATACTATGCTAAGTACTCTCTATCTATGATAATGGATTTTACGCAAATGATACATCTATTGATTTTCATACTGCTTATTATCATAAGTGGTTTTACAGATAAGAAAGAAATTAGATATCATAGTCCATTATACAAATCTATGTTTTTAATTATCAGCATTTGCTTTATGTTTTTACCAATAGTTAATTTAACTTCTAAAGTAAAAGACACTATTTATTCAACTAATCTAAATGCTCAATATGGATCAACAAACCTTGGATTATATGATTACTATTTCTATGATGCTTATAAATATTACTTTAGAGATAATAGCATTACTTTAGAAGAACAAGTTCTTATTGAAAAGTACATATCTGATTCACAAAATTTAACTTACACGAATTTCCAAGATCAAAAAACATATACTATTAATAATGAATATACTAATCTTGCTAATAACATGAATTTAATTATGATTCAACTTGAAGCGATTAATACTTTCTTAATCGACTTAGAAGTTGATGGAATAGAGATTACCCCAAACTTAAATAAATTAGTTGATAAATCTCTATATTTCAATAGGTTTTATTCTGCTGCTGGTATTGGAAATACAAGTGATTCAGAATTCTCAAGTCTTACAGGTTTATATGGAAATGGTAATGAATTAACAATATTTGACTATTCCGGAAAAAATTATGAAACACTTGCAAAAGATTTTAAAAAGTCTGGTTACCAAACATTTTCAACCCATGGAAATATCGGTGAGTTCTACTATCGTTCATCAGAGCATTTAAATACTTTAGGATTTGATACTCATTATGATTTAAAGTACTTCAATGAAAACTATACGAATGTTCCATTAATCCATTCATATTTAGATGATCAGTTCTTTTTTGAAAAGACCGTAGATTTGATGCCTACTGATGAAAAGTTTTTCGCTTTTCTAATAGCTGTTACAAGTCATACCCCATATGTACCAACTGAAGAAATATATGCTCATAATTTTAAAGGATTAACAAAACTAGCAAGTAGTTATTTAGACTTTGTAAAACATGTTGATGAAGGAATTCCAAATCTAATTGCTGGTTTAGAAGAAAAAGGACTTTTAGAAAACTCTATTTTAGTTTTCTTTGGTGATCATACATCTAGTTTATTTGGTCCTGATATGGAAAGTATTCTAAATCAAAAAATCAAACCAATAGATTTAAGACTAATGTTACAATCAACCCCATTAATTATATACAACGAAAATTTGTTTGAACCAGCAATAAGTGATAAAGTAGTCTCAACAGTAGATTTTTATCGATCATTTTCTAATTTGTTTGGACTAAATTCTAAATACTATTTTAATAATGATATTTTTACACAAGAACCAGGATTTGTTTATAGCCCAAGAAATCTAGACTTAATATATCAAGAAACAGTAATCGAGTATCCTAGTAAACGTGTCCATGGCGACTTAAGTCAAGTACAACAATATATTGAGTATTTTGAAAAATTAAAAATAGCAAATGATGGGATACTTAAATCTAGATATTTTAAATAAATCAAGTTATTAATTACATTAAAAAAGGCACCAATTTCAAATGGTGCCTTTTTTGTTATATAATTTAAATATTTCATCAGCCAAATCTTCAAGTTTCTTTTCACTAGAGTCTATAACATAATCAACATGAACTAGATTATTAATATTGAAGTATAAATCATCTCCATTTAGTCTCTTGGCAATGTCACACTCAGAATCTCCACGTTCTTTCATTCTCTTAGCCCTAATTTCTTTTGGTGACTCCAAAAAGAATATAGTTACATCATCTGGCATTTTTTCATATATTGAATTAGCACCAAATGTATCAACAATTAACACTTTATCAAAAGATGCGTCTTTAAACTTTGTGCCATAACAATTACCATTATAGGTTGTTGTTTCTAGAAATTCATTATTACATTCTTGCTCTCTAAAATCTTCAAAACTAATGAAATTGTAATCTACCCCGTCAACTTCACCATCACGCATCGGTCTAGTTGTATAGGTGACCATTTTTTTAAAACCATATTTTTTTATAATGATTTTTGCTATTTCTGTCTTACCACTTGCACTTGCTCCTGCCATTAATAACATAAATATGTACCTCTTCTTAATTGTAATTGTACCATAATGCGCAAAAATTGTAAAGGTTGTTTTATATATTATAAAGGCTAAATATTCATTACAATATTTAGCCTTATTAATTAATTATTTTCTTTGTTTAACATTAAATATTTAATATCCCATAATTTTTGAGATAAATCTACATAGTATTTATGAGGGCTCTCAAAACGTTTAACCTCGTCCCACAAACTATTAACTTGGTCTAAACAGTAACTTCTACTTTCCTCTACTGTAGGTATATCATAAACTAATTTACCATCTTTAAAGATTGGTTCTAACAAATCTCTAGTATAAAAATTTGTTAGAATCTTACGTTTCCAAGTAGCAAGTGGATCAAAAATCTCTAATGGTTTATCTTCATCAATGACCTCATCATAAATACACATTAAGTCCGCCATAGCTTTGTTATTTGATTTATCATATATTCTGTATAATTTCTTAAAATGAGGATTTGTGATTTTTTCTATATTTTCACTAATTTTAATCTTGGGAATGACTTTTCCATCTTTATCTTCAATTGCTGAAAGTTTATACACACCATCAAAAACCGGATGGCTCTTTGAAGTAATTAGTCTCTCACCAACCCCAAAACTATCTACACGATCATTTTGAAATGATAAATCACGAATTATCAATTCATCTAAAGAGTTAGAAGCAATAATCTTACAATCTTGATACCCTGCTTGGTCTAACATTTTTCGACATTTTTTAGATAAATATGCAATATCTCCTGAGTCTAATCTTATACCTTTAGGTCTAAAACCTAAAGGTTTTAATACCTCATCAAAAACCTTGATTGCATTAGGAACTCCACTATCAACAACATTATATGTATCAACAAGTAATACTGCACTATCCGGGTATACTTCACAATATTTTCTAAATGCTTCATACTCACTTGAGAACATTTGCACCCATGAGTGAGCCATCGTACCAGAAACCGGAACATCAAATAAAGAACCAGCCATTGTACAACTTGAGCCGTGAACTCCACCGATATATGCAGCTCTAGCTCCTAAAACAGCAGCTTCTGCTCCATGAGCTCTTCTTGCCCCGAATTCAGTAACCATTCTTCCTTCTGCTGATCGAACAATTCTATTAGCTTTAGTAGCGATTAGTGATTGATGATTAATTTCTGATAAAACAAAAGTTTCAATAAATTGGGCTTCAATTGATTTTCCTCTGATAACCATTAAAGGTTCATTTGGAAATATTGGTGTACCTTCTCTAACTGAATAAATATCACCAGTAAATTTAAAAGATTTTAAATACTCTAAGAATTCTTCTTTAAATATTTTTTTCTTTCTTAAATATTCTAAATCAGCCTCAGTAAATTTTAAATTCTTGATATAATCAATTACTTGTTCTAATCCTGCAAAAATAGCAAACCCACCACCATCAGGTATTCTTCTAAAGAAAACATCAAAATAACAAATTTGTTCTGATAAACCAGTTTCAAAATAGCCATTAGCCATCGTTAGTTCATAAAAATCACACATCATCGTGTAGTTTCTCTCATTTAACATTATTCACTCCTTAATATATAACTAATAGTTATATTTTGATTTTTTTAAGCTTTTTAGTTAATTTATAAATTTCCATTATAATTACTATAAGGAATGATAATCCTAATGTAATAAATAATTCACTAATACTCAAACTCTCAAGTTTAAAAATACTAGCAAAGAATGGAACATATAGTATGGTTAATTGTAAACCTAACCCAACAATAAATGACAAAATCAAATATTTATTATTAAATGTCGATTTATGGAAAACCGATTTCTCACTTTTAATATTAAAAGCATGAAATAATTGAACCGATGACAATGTCATAAATGCCATAGTTTGCGCTAAATAATTATCTGGGTTCATAAAATGACCGATAGTAAATGCTAACAATGTAATTAAGCCAACAGCAATACCTTGAAATACAATTTGTTTCATAAGTCCATTAGCGAAAAAGCTTTCTTTCTTATCTCTAGGTTTGTTTAACATCACATCATCTTCGGCATTTTCCAAACCAATCGCAAATGCAGGTAAACTATCAGTGATTAAGTTAACCCATAATAAATGCATTGGAAGTAATGGTACACCCCATGATAATGATAATAATGATGATATTAATGAAGCCAAGAATATAGTAATAACTTCACCAATATTACTAGATAATAAGTATTGAACAGTTCTTCTTATATTATTATATATTCCCCTACCTTGTTTAACAGCACTAATGATGGTTGCAAAATTATCATCTACCAAAATCATTGCTGCAGCTTCTTTAGCAACATCGGTTCCGGTAATACCCATTGCACAACCAATATCTGCACTCTTTAGAGCTGGTGAGTCATTAACACCATCTCCAGTCATGGCTACAACTTTACCCTTTTTTTGCCACATATTAACAATTCTTACTTTATCCTCAGGAGCTACCCTTGCATAAACAGAATATTTATCAATATTCAAGAATAATTCTTCATCAGACATTTTAGTTAGTTCTGCTGATGTTATTGCTAAATCACCATCATTAAATATACCAAGTTCAGTAGCTATAGCTTTAGCAGTAATAACATGATCTCCAGTTATCATAACCGTTCTTATTCCCGCTTCTTTAGCAACTCTAATCGCTTCTTTTACCTCAGGGCGAGAAGGATCTATCATTCCTACTAATCCAACAAACTCAAGATCAACTTCAAGAGTTTCTGACTCTATCTCACTTGGAATCTCATCTAACCATCTAATACCAACGCCTAATACTCTTAAGGCATTTTTACCCATTTCTTCATTTACTTTTAATACTTCAGATTTATTAACACTGTCTTTTGATCTATTTAAGATAACATCAACAGCACCTTTTGTTATTGATAATAATCTTCCATTATAATCAACAACTACCGTCATCATTTTTCTTTCAGAATCAAAACTTAAATCAGCTTTTCTTTCTACTTTTTCATCTAAACCATCAGATATTAATCCATACATATTATTTGCTTCAATTAATGCTGTTTCTGTTGGATCACCTATTCTTTTATACTCACCATCAACATAAGTTATCTTTGCATCACTACAAATTGCTAAAAAAGTTAATAACTCTTTTTCATGAGTATTTAAGTTACTCTCAACATTTTTAACTTCATCTAAATACAACTTAACAACAGTCATCTTATTTTGAGTAAGTGTTCCAGTTTTATCACTACAAACAACTTGAGTGCTTCCTAAAGTCTCAACAGCTGGTAATTTTTTTACAATAGCTTTTTCTCTAGCCATTTTTTCAACACCAATTGCAAGAACAACAGTAACAACAGTTGATAATCCTTCTGGAATTGCAGCAACGGCTAATGCAACACTCGTTTTAAAGGCTTCTAAAATATTTTTTGTATTTATCCATTCCAAACCAAATATAACAACACATATTATTATTGCAAGAAATCCAATAAGTTTACCAATTTGATCTAGTTTTATTTGCAGTGGGGTTTTCTCCGATTTTGTTTCACTTAACAAATTAGCAATTTTACCAATTTCGGTATTCATTCCTGTTTTTGTAACAATTCCCTTTCCTCTTCCATAAGTAGTAAAGGTTGAACTAAACATCATGTTCTTTTGATCCCCTAATGAAATATGATCTAAATTAATAACATCAGTAGTTTTATTAACAGCTACACTTTCACCAGTTAATGCACTTTCATCAATTTGTAATTTAGATTGTTCAATTATTCTTGCATCAGCAGGTATATAATCACCAGCCTCAACAACTATTATATCTCCTGGAACAAGCTCTGCAGATGGAATGGTCGTCATAACCGAGTCTCTAATAACTTTAGTCATTGGCGATGATAATTTTTTTAAGGCTTCAAGAGATTTTTCTGCCTTACTTTCTTGAGTAACCCCAAGAATTGCATTAATCAATACAACAATTAAAATAATTACACTTTCAATCCATTCATGAGGATCTACTAACACACTAATTACTGCAGCGAACAATAAGATTATTATTAAAATATCTTTAAATTGGGAAAGGAACCTAAAAATAAATGGAATCCTCTTTTTTTCCGTTAGAGAATTATCCCCATATTTTTTTCTTCTTTCTTCAACTTCAACAGTTGTCAATCCATTGACTGGATCAGATAATAACTCATCGATTACTACATCAACACTTTTTTTTGCTATCATTATTTCTCCTAAATATAAAAAAGCAAGACTATATTTAAAGGTCTTGCTTATCATTTAAATAAAATGACAACTGTATCCGGGTATACACCGTATTGACGAATACAATTTGTTAGCTACTCCCCTTTAGGGCTTTTCATAAAATTATTTTACTACAATAATCATTTAAAGTCAACAAAATATAGTAGCTATAACTTTTTGAAAACCATATCTTTTTCTATTAAAATAACTGCTTCAGCACTAATACCTTCTTTTCTTCCAATAAAACCCAGTTTTTCTCCTCTAGTTGCTTTTACATTAACACATTCAGGATTTATCTTTAGTAAGGCAGCAATATTTTTTTTCATCTGTAACTTATAGTCTTTTAAGTTTGGTTCTTCTAGATATATAGTGAGGTCAATATTATTGATATGATACTTATTAGTAACCAATAGCTTATAAGCTTCAGTAACAAAAAAACTTGATTTAAAATCTTTATATAATGGATTTGTATCCGGAAAATGTGTTCCGATATCACCAAGTCCTAAAGCACCGATAATTGCCTCACAAACAACATGGTAGACAACATCGGAATCTGAATGTCCTAAAGCTCCTTTATGATAATCAATAAGAACTCCCCCAAGAATTAAAGGTCTGCCTTCAACTAATTGATGAGTATCGTGCGAATGTCCGATTCTAATCATATTTTCTCCTTCATAATGACTTCCATAATTTTAAAGTCAATTTCATTAGTAATTTTAATATTAGAGTAACTACTATTTGTATATACTGGCTTAACTGTTGTATATAGAAGCACAACCTCCATATCATCATATGCATTTACACCATCATCTATAGCCTTTTGTAATGCCTCTTTATATATTGATGTTTTAATAGCTTGTGGTGTTTGCATCTCAATTAAGTTACTGCGATTTAAAGTTTTTTCAATTCTAAAATCTTGAACCGTTTTTATAGCATTTGTTGATTTAACTGCTAGTGCAGCAGCATCATAAGCAAACACATCTTGATATAATTTATCAATTAAGAAAGAATTAATATTAGGTCTTGCAGCATCATGAATAAATACATATTCACTTTGAACATGCTTTAACCCACAGTACACACTTTCCATCCTGGTTCTTCCACCCTTTGTAATGATAACATTTGTTCCAAAACTTTCAAGCCTATCTAAATCATTCTCATTAACCACCAAAATAATATTTCTGCATTTTTCATGACTCATGAAAACATCAACCGAATATTGGTAAACCTCTTTACCCATTAATTGATAAAAAACCTTATTATATTCTAGTTTTGCTCTTTGACCTGTCCCAGCCATCAAAATAATTACATCAAACATAGGTTATTCCTTTACTTTTATTATTTTTGTTTCCGTAATAATATAGTCTAATCTAACATCATATTCATTATGAAAATCATTTGTTGTAATACACTCATCATACACGATACCAATTTTTAATCCCTTGTAATCTTGCAAAGCCCGGTCGTAGTATCCAGCTCCATAACCTAATCTGTAACCGGAATAGCTACAAGCAATACATGCCATAACAATAACTTCAATATCATTAACCAAATAGTTTTCTCCTTGTGGTGCCATAATTTTTGCTTTATCTGGTAGGAGTGTATCAAAACTATTAAACTTTCTAAATTCTAACTCTTCATTTGTATATGGTAAAAATAAATCCATTCTATTAGATAAATGAAGAAATAAATCATTTAGACTTATTTCTTCATTAATTGCGTAATATAATGCTACTGACTTATAACCTTTTAATAATTCTAAAAGATTTTTTTGAACAGCCAAATCAGCATCAGAACTATGTTTTCTAATAGAAAGATATTTCTTCCTTAGAAACTTTTTATTCATAGTCTTCCAAATCTTCGTCCAAGTTAATTCCTAAGTCTTCTAAATTAAATTCTTTTTCCTCAACTACTTGGTAAATACTATAATTAGGACTGAAATTAGGATCACTAACCTCAGTGATAACATCAAATGCTGCCTTAATTAAGCTTCGCTTTTCTTTTCCTTCAAAATCTTTTGCATAAACAACACCAATATCAGTTGCCATCTTGTATTTAGCATTATTTATAATAACTTCTTGTAATAACAAATCAGAAATACCCTTACTAAAATCTCTTACTAAAACATCGATTTTTTCTTTAAAGTTTATAATTAATGCAAATTCGTATGCTCCAAGTTTATATATAGTAAATTGATCCTTAAGATATGAATCATTAACTTTAGTAAAAAACTTATTTACCAATGCATCAACAAATTCTCGAGATTTTTCAATGACATATTTCTCAACATCTTTAAAATTCACCATTAGAATTCCATAATCAAAATCTTGACGAGCATTAATGTCATTAATCATATCACGATGAGTTAAATACTTCAATCCACTAATATTATTGATTTCAACTCTTTTAATAACCATATATTCTAAATCATTATATATGATTGTTGATTCTTCAACCCATATTAGGCCTTGTTTAGTATTTAGTCGATATAACACTGAAAGTGAATTATTCTTTTTAAACTCTTTATTATTAAAAATCGCAACATCATCTTTATGAATTCTCTTTTTAAAATCATCATATTTGATGACTCTAGTTTCTAAACCTAGTAATCTTATTAATGAACTACTACAAACATAGGAGAAACTTTCTTTTTCGAAATATGCAAGTGGAAGATTTAGTAAATCTAAATAAATATACATATTTTTTTTCATCTCTTCATTTGTTGATTGTTTAAAAGTGTTAGTTACTGTATCATCAACTAATATATACCCAAGTAGAGATTTATTTTTCTTAATAGGGATTTTTGAAAATTCAAAATCATACTCTAAATTGTTTTGATATATTAATTGATATCTAACTTTTTCTTCAATCTTTCCAGCATTATTCCCCAAAACTTTTTTGATAATCTTTGGATCTAAGTTATTGCCATTAACATATAGCTCTTTTAATTCTAAACTTTGATCCTTTTGCTTTTTTAGAATATCTTCAATAGTTTTATTAAAATGGACTAATTTATGTTTTTTTGAAATAAATCCAATAACTGGACCTTTCATTATAGAGCCGTATTTAATTAAATTATTAAATCTCAATCTTTTTGATGTAAACACAAAAAGACATAATAAAGCAATCAGTAATACTGCTCCACTTGCTATTTGCATATATAAATCTATTTTACTAATTGATCCTAATAATTTATTAAAAGTTGTTGCGAAAAAGTATTTTAGAACATAAGAACCAAGTACTAATAAATATAGAACAAAACTAAAAAACCCAATCTTTTTATTAGCTATTAAATTACTAACAAAAATCATCAGTGTTGCACCTAGTCCAATTAAACTAGCTAGCTCTAGATTAGATAAATTACTAAACATATTTATAACCTTCCTTTCTTAACAATCATTATTGCTGTTGATTTATTTGTCGCCAATGGTATTTCATACACATCGCAAAGTCTTAATAGAGCAGAAACATCTGGTTCATGTGGTTGAGCAGTTAATGGATCTCTAAAAAATATAACAAAATCGATTTCCCCATTTGCTACCTTAGCCCCAATTTCTTGGTCTCCACCTAAAGGACCCGACTTACACAACATAACATCAAGTGAAGTTGTTGAAATGATTAGCTTTCCGGTTGTTCCAGTAGCTACTAATTTATGACTTTTGAAGTACTCTAAGTTATCAATAACAAACTCAAGTAAATCTTCTTTTTTCTTATCATGTGCAATTAATGCTATTCTCATATATAATTTCCTACCTTTGAATAATTATAACATACAAGGTGTTTTTTTTCAATTAATTTAATAAGATTAACTATTATTTATTTTAAAATTAATAATCACAAAAAAAAGAAACTGATCTACAGTTTCTTAAAATCTTATTTAACAATTAAATAACTTTCTAAAAGATCAATAAGTTTCTCATCTGATAGTGCTTGCTCGATAGCTCCATCAGCAGTGATTGAAATATTGCCGGTTTCTTCGGAAACAACTATTGTAATTGCATCATATCTTTCACTTATACCAATAGCTGCTCTATGTCTAGTCCCTAAAGACTTAGGAACATCATATCTATCAGTTGATGGTAAATAAGCTCCTGCGCACATTACACGATTTTTTCTAATTATTACGGCACCATCATGAGTCGCAGTACCAACAGTAAAAATCGTTGTTAAAAGCTCTTCTGAGATGTAACCTTTAATGAAAATAGATTTTTCAATGAAAGAATTTAAATTATCATCTCTTTCAATAGTCATTAAAGCTCCAATTCTTCTCTTTGATAAATATCTAGCGGTGTTAACCAAAACATCAATAACATGTTTTTTCTCTTCTTCCGTAGTAAAACTATTATCACTAGAAGTTGAATGAAAGGCAGTTGAAATTGCATATTTAATCTCTTGACTAAAAGCTAAAATCAAAATTCCAAAACTCCAAAACAATATAAATCTTAAAAATTTTGATGCAACAGCTAATTGCATAACACTCACAATACCATACCCTATCAAAATAAATAATATCAATGCTATCATTTTTTTTGAATGAATTTTAATCTTGAGTAGTTTGTAAATGGCAACCAATACACCAATAATAACTAGAGCATCAAGAGCTATTCTTACTATCCCTTCAATACTAAAATTATATGCGTATTCATTAATTGCTTTAATAAAATCATCTATCCATTGCATATTATACATTCCTTTCTAATAATAATAGTTTTTCTTTCCTAACATCATCCAAAATTTGAAATGTTGAAAAGAATTTAATCATTTTGATATCAGCTTCATCGATTGCATAATCAATAGGTAAATTAAACATCTCGTCAATCAGCATATAGTCTGCACCTTGATCAATTAAAAACTTAACAATATCAATATTTCCATTAATTACTGCAAGATGTAGAGGGGTTTGTTCAACCTCTGCCCCTAAGTTAACATCACAATTTCCTAAAACCAAAGCCTTTACAAGATCCAGTCGATTAATTAAAACTGCTTGATGTAAAGGAGTATTCCCTGCCTCATTAGCTAAGTTTGGATTAACACCAGCCTTTAAAAACATCTTTATCATCCTGATATTTTTAAGTTTAACAGCAATATGAAGTAAAGTATCACCATTATAAGCTTGAGTGTTAATATCTATACCTTCATCTTTGAATTTGTGTAAATTACTCTTAACATAGTAATAAGAATAAGGGTTGTTTTTAATTTGATGTACAAATTCTTTAAATTTCTTTTTGTCTCCCCTTTTAATCATTACTGTGTCTCCTTTAAAATATAATCTATTACTCCATCAAAATCATTTAGAATCTTCAACAACCATATGAATAACACCTTTGTATATTTAGAAGGATGTACAAAGTTTTCACGATATATCTCTAAAATATTTGTATTACTACTTGTTGGGTCAGCAAAAAGAATAACTGGATAATATTTATTATTCCTTTCAATAACAAAACTGTATTCAAATAATCTACCATGAATAACAATATCATGCTTCTCTAACTCTTTTTGTAGTTTAAGAAATTCAACACTACTATTTTCTCTAAAAATCATCTCATCACTTGTAATTGACTTAACAAGAGATACTAATTTATTGTCACCCGCAGAATTTAAACGATCAAACTTATCAATGAAAAACACTTTTTTTCTTACTAAACCCAAACTAATAATTTGCTTTACTTCCAAAAAATCTCGATCGTCATAATAATACGACTCAATATCTAATATATTATAGTCAGAATTTAATATATGTCCACTGAAGATATCAACTATATTTATGTTGTTTAAAAATAGGTCGATTACTTCATGCCTTGCGTATCCTTCATTAAATAGATTTGATACTATTTTACTAGTTAACTCAATTTCATCATCTAAGTTAGGAATGAAACAATTAATTATTGCTTTATTGTTTGTATTAATCAATGAAGTAATTAAAGAAGATACATCAGATGTTACTATTTCATATCCTTTATTAAAGCTAATTTCATTGAAAAAAGGCCCCACAATATTTGTAGCTTTTCTTAATAATTGTAAAGGAGTTACATCATATCTTCTCGGAAATTCAACAATATTCTTATTACGCATTCTCATAAGTAAACTTGAAGACAATGAATTCTTCATATAACCATTTCCAGCAATTATTATTTGTTTAGCACTCATTAAAGTAGAATATTCATTAGCACTTGATAAATGAGCATCATCAATTAATATCAGATCGAATTCATCTAACTTTAATTCATAATTAACATATGTCGTATTACTTAAGAATATTTGCTTATTATGTTTTCTATTGTCTTCGTTTGCAAATAAACTATAACGCTTATTCTGCAATTGATTAATATGATATTTTATTAATTGATCTTCTAGTTCAACGATTCTAGTTAAGCTATTTGTAACTAAATCATGTTTAAACTTATCAACTGAGTAATATGAATCATATAATGTTTTAAAGTATTTGTAGTTAAAATTATCTACTAGATAAGTTGAATTAGACTCTCGTATATAGTTAGAAAGGACAAATAATTTATATTTATCTATCACTTGCAATGAACTTGTTACTTCCAAATATAGTTTTAATTCATCTTTCGCGTTCATTAATTTATATAAATATTCAATTATACTATCAAAGTCATCATAGTAATAACTTCCAATACCATCTTTAAATATTTTATTATATAATTTAAAACTTTCATTTATTTCATAGACTGAGTGTCTACTCATACTTATAATTTCTTGTATTCTTGCATAATTGTTTTCATCGAAACTATTATAAATAGCTTTATCATCTTTAAAACATTCTATGTATTTTTGATAGGATGAAATAACATTGTTTATTTCACTAACGTCAGTTTTTTCATATTGAAATAATTTACCAAAATATTTAGAAAAGTAGGTTTTTTCTCTTAATTCTCCTTTTATACGATTAACCTGTTTTAATTCATTCCTAAGTTTTAAATAAACATCTAAACTTACTCTTCTTTTCGAATCTTTTAAGTATCTAATCATATCTAAATTAGTTTTAAAGACATTGTTTAAATATTTCAAGAATTTTCCAATAAAACTTATCTTAGAATTTAGTTTTTCATGTTTATTACTTTTAACTAAACTCGAAATATAATCATAGACATCAATAATTATATTATAACTTCTTGTAAAATTATTCAACTCCTGATTATTTACCTCAGAGTCAAAATCATTTGACTTCTCTAGAAATACACATATTTTCTTTTTTATATTTTCATCTTCTATGCTATCAACGTACTCAAGAAATTTTCTAAATTCTAAAGTAGTATCATATGATAAATCATATGGATATCCAGTAATATTAATATGTCTCTCATGTAAATCCGGAATTAAATCCTTAATCTCATTGTAGTCGACAATACTTTCAAGTAAATCTTCTAGATCAACATCATTAAATTTTCTAGGATGTTTCCCTGTTTTGATAATTTTCTTTAAAAAATCTATATTTTGATTAACGCTTTTCTTATTATTAAAAAACTTATTATACTTATTTCCTAAAAGAATATATCTATTTAAGCTTCTTGAAATTTCTTGTAAATCTTCATAAATAGTTTTTTGCTTATTTACGTCAACCCAAGAATGATGATAATATGAATTATTAATAAAGTTTGAAAGTTTTAATACTTCTTCTATATGATTATTATTATTTAAATCTATATCCCATTTAAGAGCTTTTCTTAAATACTCTGTGTTTTTACTTAATAATCGGTAATTCTGAATTGCAGCATTTGCTCTATTAATTAATGATTTATTGGAAATGATTATTCTATCAACTTTATAATTATCTTCTTCGGTAAAATAATCTCCTAAAATTACTTTAATCATTGAGTCAATATCAATGTTATCATAATCAACATAATCCCAATCAATATATAACTGATGCTCTTGATAAGAATATATTAAATCTTTCAATTCATTCAAATTTTTCATTGCTTGATGAAAATTATTGGTTTTTTTCCATTCAATTGGTATAGAAGCGATTGACAAGCCTGATATATCATTTATATAGTTTTTAAACCTTGCATAATTATCAATTTTCTTAACTTCGTGATTATCTTGAAGTTCTATTTTATAATTATTAAGGTCTGAAAACAATCGATGTAGTTGAAATAAAAGTGTTAAGACTTGATTTGGATATTTTATCGAGTTATTTATTGGTATTCCAACAAATAGTGATTGTTTAAAGTTTATACTAGCCATAGATTTTTCTAATATGCTTAGATTTTGGATTATATCCTCATATTCAAATCTATATAAACCTGAAAGATCATCACATTTAAAGTCTTCAGTTAATCTATAATCCTTTAGAAGTTCAGTTATTATATCTAAAAAACGATGATTTTGAACTCTTCCGCTAGCATTAATTTCATAATCCATCATTTCTCGATATAATTTTAGTAATTCTTTTTTTATTTCACCATCATTGATATCTTCAGTGTTTTCACTAAAATGATAAGTCTTATCAAAGGGATACAAAACATTGCGAATTAAAAATCCTAAATCAAGATTAGCGATGGTCGATTCTACTTGGTTTAATGTTGAAGACATATTTGACACATATAAGACTTTTTTATTATTATATACAGCATCTAGGGCAATATTAATTAAAGTTGTCGTTTTCCCAACTCCAGTAACCCCATTTATTGCAAAACTATTACCTGATTTAGCTTTAAGAACAGCCGACCTTTGATCATAATTAAGTTTTGTAATATTAAATATTTCAGTTTCTTCATTTAAGTAATATTGATTGTCTAAAACATCACTATACTTATTCTCTAAAGAAAACTTTTCATGATTTATTATAATTGTTGCTTCTTCAAGCGAAGCAAAAGTTATATAATTTTCTAATCTTACACCATTATTTTCTTTTATTAGTGAATTAATATATCGATCAAAGCTATAAATACTTTCTAACTTTTCATCATTAACAATAAAACCCTCACTTCTTAGTTTATCAATTAAAATAGTATTGGGAATTGGATTTGATACCATTCTTACATACATATTGTTTTCTTCACGAGAAATCAATATCGGTATTAATATTATCGGAGCAAAACTCTCTTTTTTGTTATCATCTAATGAATAATATATACCTTCAGTAATAAACAATTGTTTTGATTGGTTTTCTTCAAATATATTTAGAAAATTAACGATTGGTAAATAACAATTAGATTGTTCATCTGCTACGTTTTGAGATCCTAACCCGATATTAGCAACAGAAAAATCTATTACTTCACTAAGTAATATCGGTTTTTTCTTCAGTATTGCTCGCATTGTTTTTTCACTAATAGTTCCAATCTCATAATAAAAATTAGTTGTAAACACATCCAGCAAGTGCTGATTATTTGATTTTAAGCGCATTTTGTTTCTGTATTTCATGTTATTCACCTAATATTATTATATCATATATTAATTAATTATAAAGAGGAAATTGCAAAATAAAAAGGAAGAATTCTTCCTTTTTAAAAATAATCTCGATAATTATCGATTGGTGTATATAAGTATGTAATGTCAGTAAAATCTACATTACTATAATACGTATTAAGTATTTCCTCGTAGTTCTTACCTTGGGTTGCAAGTCCATAAGCACCATATTGACTCATTCCCACTCCATGGCCATTTCCACCACCATAGAATGTAACCTCATCGGCAGCATATTCTATTGCAAAGAATCCAGAATTTAATACAGATGCATTAGTACTAGGACCTAAATAGCTTGTATCTGTGTTTTTAGCAAAATATGTATAGACATTGCTTCCGGCATCTCTAGGTCTGATAGTAAAACGTATATTGTATTGATTTATAATACGATACTCACCGGTTGAAGTCACAATATCTAAACTAATAACCACACCGCTTGAACCTCGATTAGATACAAAGATATTTTGGACATTACCAATATTATCTGGTATTGATCTTGAAACCCAAACATTATTTACCTTAGTAAGTATTGACTGTGGGGCTGCAGCGTATGAAATTTTTAAATTTCTATTTAAGGTGTTTGTTAATTGTACATATGAGAACTTAACTCGCCATCTATGGTAACTTGCATTTAAATCTGGTGTAGAAACAGTAATTGTTCTAAAGAAATTAAGCATACTATCTTCATTTTGGTAATCAAAATGAAGTGGGCTTCCATTATTGTTTGTTAAATTCTGGCCAATTAGATAATCAATTGGTTCAGTAACTTTGTCTTCAATCCACACTTCATGTCCACTTGCAGTTAGACCTGAAGATGTTGAATAATAGAATGCTGATATTGGTTTATCATTATGAGTCATAATTAAACCTTTTGTTTCATTAACAGCTAGGGTAGATCTAGAAACTGGGTTAGTGTTATTATAAACCTGGCTCTTGACACTATCATCAACTGTATATCCATATCTATCATTTGATTTATTTAATATATCCATATATGCATATGTTCTAGCAGCTATAGCTTGGGCTTTAAGCGCTTCTATATGCCAAGAAGTTGGCATTTCCGAAGGGACTACTTTTGTTAAATACTTATCAATTTCTATATCATTTACGGCTAATAACCTACCTTTATGAATAGATACTTCCATATTATCTGCATAACTAGGAAATCTACCTCGATATATACTTGTAAAAACAAGTTCCACATCTTCTTCTTGTACTAAAATTATTCTTTTAACAGTCTCAAATATTGTTACATTATCTAACTTTATAATCATTTTATTATTTGATACAGAAATATTTAAGATTTGATTTGCATAAAGATTAATACTGTCGACATTATCAAAAGTTTTTAGTAATGTATTTCCGGAAATTTGAAAAGTTATTGAGTCATGATATAAAGTACTTGTATTTGCAATATCATCAATTGATTTTCTAATCGCAACTCTAATATTACTAAATCCTGTATCACCATCAACAAGTATTTTTGTTATAGTATTTGAGTCTTTTCCAATTTCAACATATACATTTTCCATACCAATATATAAATCATTTAATGTTATTTCTGAAACTTCTGTATCATTAAGCTTATAAACTTTTGTTTCAACTGTATAATTCACAGTTTCAACATCTAAAAGTTCCATTTTATACTGTGTTTCGCTAATACTAAGAATCTTGGTATGATAATACTCAAATTCTGTATCTGCTTTTTTAGAAGGTGCAATTACAGTAACTGTTTTTGTCCCTAAGTTTTCTAAATTTAGTTTATTTACTGCTGTTATTACAGTAGTTCCTAATTCATTAGCAATTAAATTACCATCTTCATCAATAGTAGCAACATCCATATTACTACTACTCCAATTTACATTAACATCATCAGTAACATAGAACACTTCTTCTTGATGTAGTTCTATTTGATCTACACCCATAATAATTAGTTTTTTTTCTACGACATTGATTTCTAATGAACCGAAATTTAATGGATTAGCTTCTTCGTACGCTCTTATTGTCACTGTACCTTTTGAAATTGTAGTTACTACTCCATCAGCAACTGTTGCTATTAGTGGATTTGAACTAACCCATACTAGATCTGCACTAGTATTTGCAGTCAGGTTTATTATTTGTTCAAGTTCAACTTGATTTTCTCCCGAAATAATAATATTTTCTCCGGTTGAACCTGTATTTGCAACAACATTAATTAATAAAGTTCTATATTTTGTTGAATCTGATGCTAATGTAGCTCTTACAATAGTTTTTCCAACAGAAATTCCATATACATAACCATCAAGTACATTAGCTATATTTGTATTATCTACAGACCATAAAATTGCTTCTTCGGTATCTGTAGTAAGTTGGATAACCTTACCAACCTCAACTTTGGAAGCTCCTTGTAGATTAAAACTAAATTCCTCAGTATCCCTTTTACATCCCGAAATAAATATAAAAATAAGCAATAAAAGTAAACTCGTAATTTTCTTCATATAAATCTCCGTCCTTTTCTTAATTCTACCATTATTTACTTAAATAATCAAGAAAACGTTATTATTTAGTTATATCTACACTTAAGGTAATAATATAATTCTTATATGTAAATATCATTATATTTTAATTATTGCATTGTTTATTATATTGTTTGTTTAAAGTTTAATATTTAACTAATTAATGGCCTCAGAATCGTTTTGTGGTTTGTCTACTCATAAATTGTTGTCTATATAGTTTGAAGGATTACAGGCTAATTTATGTTTACTCAAGCAATAAAATTGAAAAATAAGCAATTCTATTATATAATATAAATATACATAAATAAAGGAGAATATCAAATGGAAATTGGATTAATAGGATTAGGAAAAATGGGTTTTAATCTAGCACTTAATATTCATGATAATAATCATAGAATAGTGTGCTATAATCGTAGCCCAGAGAAAACAAAGGAAATTGAAAAACTTGGTTTACAAGGAGTATACTCGATTGAAGATTTAGTATCTAGTTTAAAAGCACCTAGATACATCTGGATTATGGTTCCAGCAGGTAAACCAGTTGATGAAATGATTAATAAATTAGTACCTTTACTTGATAAAGGCGATACTATTATCGATGGAGGTAATTCGAATTATCATGATACCTTAAGAAGAAATGAAGAATTATCTAAAAAAGATCTAAATTTTGTTGATATTGGAACAAGTGGTGGTACAAGTGGGGCAAGAAATGGCGCCTGCATGATGGTTGGAGCTAAAGATGAAGTTTTTAAAGAAATTGAAGGCCTTGTAAAAAGTGTATGTGTAGAAGATGGATATTTACATTGTGGAACAAATGGTAGTGGACATTATGTTAAAATGGTTCACAATGGTGTTGAATATGGCATGTTACAAGCAATGGCTGAAGGTTTTGAAATACTTGAAAAGAGTCAATTTGATTTAGATTACGAAAAAGTAGCCAAAGTATGGAATCATGGATCTGTTATTAGAGGTTGGTTAATGGAATTAATGGTTAGTGCTTTTGGAAAAGATCCGAATTTAGACTTAATCAAAGGTAAAGTCGATTCTTCTGGTGAAGGTTTATGGACTGTTCAAGAAGCCCTTGATCTACAAGTTCCGGCACATGTTATAACATCTTCACTATTTGTTAGATATCGTTCACATCAAGATGACACATTCTCAGGAAAAGTAATCGCAGCCCTAAGAAATGAATTTGGTGGACATGCGGTAACCAAGAAGTAGGTGTTAATATGAGCTATACAATAGTAATATTTGGCAGTAATGGTGATTTATCCTATCGAAAATTGCTTCCTGCTTTATATAATTTAAAAAAAGATAATGTTCTTAAAGATGATATAACTATTGTTGGCATCGGAAGACGAGAATATGATGATAGTTTATACCATCAGGAAATATATAAATCTCTTAAAGAACATTCTAGACTCCCTGTAGATGGACAGACTTGGAATAGTTTTAAATCAAGAATTTTTTACTATAATATGGACTTTAATAACCCAGATGAATATAATAGTTTAAATTTATACTTAAATAAAGTTGATGAAAAATATAATACTAATAAGCAAAGAATATACTATTTAGCTGTTTCTCCAGAATATTTTGGAGTTATCGTAGATCATCTAAAAATAAATAAGATGAATAATTTTAATAACAATTGGCCAAGAGTGGTTATTGAAAAACCATTTGGACGCGATTTAAAGTCAGCACAATTTTTAAACAATAAAATTGTAGATGCTTTTACAGAAAATAGAACCTATAGAATAGATCATTATCTAGGTAAAGAGATGCTACAAAATATTATGGTGATTAGATTTGCAAACTCTTTGTTTGAACCTATTTGGAATAGCAAGCATATTCAAGAAGTTCAAATAACCGCTTCGGAAACTGTTGGAGTTGGAACAAGGGGAGGATATTACGAATCAAGTGGGGCAATAAGAGACATGGCTCAAAGTCATTTGCTTCAGTTGATATGTTTAATCGCTATGGAAAAGCCAAAAACTCTTGAACCTGAAGATATTAAAAATGAAAAAGTACATATTCTAAACTCACTTAAAGATTATAAATATGATAAAGTTGATAAATATGTCATTAGAGGACAATATGAAGGCTATAGAAATGAAGTGAAAGTAGATTCTGATTCTAATATAGAAACATTTGTAGCGTTTAAGACCTATGTAAATAATGAAAGATGGAAGGATGTTCCATTCTATATTAGAACCGGAAAAAAACTTCCAGAAAAGACAACTGAAATTGTAATAAAATTCAAAGAACAAGAAAACAATTTATATAAGGATATTAGTCATCCTAATTACTTAGTAATTAGAATTCAACCTAAAGAAGGAGTTTTCTTCCAGTTTAATGCAAAAGATCCAGGAACAATTCAAAAAATAGTTCCTGTTCAAATGGACTTTTGTCAGAACTGTCAGATAGGTAATAATTCACCAGAAGCATACGAAAGATTATTCTATGACATAATCAGAGGAGATCTTACATTATTTTCTAGGTGGGATGAAGTTGAATCATCATGGAAATTCATCGACAAAATTATGGACAAATGGAATAATACCAAGCCAAACTTTCCTAATTATAAATCTGGAACTTGGGGACCTGATGAAGCCGATTTACTTCTTAAGAATGATAATACTAGTTGGATCACATTTACTGATAAGTAAAGCTTATGCTTTACTTTTTTTATGCAAAAAAAAAGCACTTAGTGCTTTAAATCTAAAAACGCAAATTTTGGTCTTAAAACTTTTAAAAACAATTCGATTAATGGACCAAAAAGTATTATTGCTATAATAGACCCAATTCCAAATTTACCACCTAATAATATCCCGATTCCAAACATAACAACATCACCTATTATTTTAACAATAGAGAACCTAATCTTGGTTTTATCTTTAATAGTTATCATAATACCTTCGTAGGGAGAATAACCAATATTGGCAATTATATAAACTGCAATTCCTATCGATGTTATTACAGATCCTGCTATAGTCATCAATATTTGTAATATTAAAGTATCTGGCTGGTTTAAGAATGGAAGTAAAGAGTATAAAGAAACAAGTGGTCCAATTAATAGTGAAGTAATAAATGTACCAATGTTTACCATCTTTTTATTCATCAAATATAAAACGAAAATTAGAAGTGTGTTTAGTATTAGTATTCCTAATCCTAAATCTTCTATCCCGAAAAAGTCGGTGAAGCCTTGTTGTAATACAACAACAGAATCACCACCAATATCTGATGTGACAATTATTGTTGCTCCTAGTGCAATTAAAATAACTCCTAGCACTAAAACCAACAATCTATAAATATAATTTGATTTTTTCATCTGATCACCTAACATAATTTTATTATAGCAAAAAAAAACATTAAAGCAATAAAAAAAACCCATAATTAAATGGATTTTTGATTTAAATAGATTTTTAATTGTTCTTTAACTTCACTTATATCTTTTACATTGTATATAGTGATTTTTTTTGTATTAATTGTGTTTATAATTACTTTACCATAAGTATGTACATAGCCACGATTTGATTGTTCTTTTATTACGTAAGACTTGATTTCATCTTTTGTAAGAACGATGCTTTTAAATACGCCATGAATATTTAAGTTCCCATCTTTTATAGATATAAGAACTTTGGGTTGGAATATTTGGTGAACTACCAAAATTAAAGTAACAGCCCCATAAGCAATCATCAAATAAGTAACAATATCAAAAAGATACTCTTTTTTAGGTATTATTATATAAACACCTACAACCATTACCATAAGGATCCTTACCCATAAATTCATTAAACTTTTTTTAGCAATATCTTTATTCATTAGCATACCTCATTAGTTATAAACCTTATAAGTCCTTTTTTGTTTTAATTTATCAAAAACAATAACATTAGACACCTCTAATAATACTAGAAATAATACAAAAATCAAGATTTTTTGGTCGAATATTATAATCTCACCAACAACTTGTGATGAGTTAATATAACCAGTTACAGTACTTATCATTAGAAATCCAATTATTGATAGAATATTTAAAGTGATTATCGACTTATAATCGCTATAACATAAATTTGGATATATACTTTTAACAATAATAATTGACAGTAAAATGAATGCAACAGAAAAGATTATTAAACTATAGTAGTTTATATTGAAGATAAACATTACTAATGACCAAATAATTGAAAAGAATCCGATTAGTAAATTATGGAGAAATATGAATTTTATTGTGAAAGCTGAGTATAATAAATAAGCAATATAAATAAGTAAAATAGATTCTGCAAAAATAACTTTACTAATGGTGGTTTCTATTAATAAAACAGATATTAATGCAGAAGGAATGCTTATAAATAATATTAACCTACTTCTATTGAATAAAACAATATATAGAATATTACCAATTAGCAACATATATCCAACTCTAGATTGAAATTCGACTATGTTTAAATCATATATCAATAAAATCGTTATTATGAGATTTAAACTCATAGTAAACAATAAATCTTTTAATTCTTTGATTGAATTATCATTCTTATATTTAAAAATACTTCTAGATCTATAAAGTGTAATTATGTTAATAATAATTAAGTTAATTACTATTATATTAGAGAAACTCAAATAATTATTAAAATACATCAAACAATTAAATAAGGTAAGTATTATCAAAATCAAACCATTATTAATTGTAGTAAAATGTATTCGCTCCTTTATGGGTTCATCATCTTCTAAAATATTATTTTTAATTTTTCTAAGAGCTAATTTAATTGCGGTTAGTTTACTATAACCTTTTAGGAGTAATGAATTATAGAAATTAATGGAATGATTAAATACTACTTCTGCATCTTTTTCACAATTTGTATTTTTATATGCAGATTTTCTCAAAAGATAAACTATTCTATTATCCATCTATATACTCCTTTCATTAATAAATAATAGTGAATTATTCTGTTTTAATTATTTTTTTAGCTTTTAGTTCTCTATTAACCAAATCAATTATTTTAGAGTCACTATACAGATTAAATGTTTGTTTGGCAACGTTTAATTTATTAATAGTATTTTGTTTGTTTCTAACAAAGAATGATTCAAACAAATATATTAAATCATCATAACCATAAAAGAAGTTGTTATTCTCTCTTTCCTTATGCAATTTAGAAGCAAGTATATCAAACTCTTCTTTTAATCCTAGTTTATATAAGCAATAAAGAATCATTAGTGAACTTTCACCTTTTGTTACTCTGTCTTCTTCTAGTTCTTCAAACAACTTGATACTCTTAGAGTATCTTTTTTCTGTGACATAGCAATTGGCAAGAGTTAACTTTGCTAAAAACTCAATTCTCGGTAAACTATTGTTCTCCAAATATAAAAACAGTTTGCTCAATATTTCTTTGCTTTTTACTACATTATCCAATCTTTCAAAGCAAATAGCTAAGTTGGTTTGTGCAGAGATAGAACGACTATAGTTCAAATCATCTTGAAGCATCGGCAAAGCCTCTAACATATAGAATATTGAATTAGCATAATCATTTATAAAATAATAGTTTACAGACATTTGGTACAATACTAGAGGTAGATGCTTAGGAAATTTCTTTGCAAGAAAATAAACTTCATTAACTAATTTTAAAGCTTCTGAAGCATTATGTAGTAATGAATAGTATCCATAAGAATATTGATCTAGTAAGAATTTAAATACATCAAGTAAGTCTTCCCTAAAGAATTCTAATTCTTGAAGTGACTCATAGATTTTTTCAGTTTCAACACGCCTTGGTGAATTCAAAAAACAGATAACTTTTGCAAAATGGTAAATAGAAATTAGGATGCTATTTTCCATTTTGCCCCTTTTTTTCTCAATATTATTAAAATGTTCTTCCATCTTTTCAAGTTTATTAAAATATAAAGATGTATAGAACATATTAAATTCGTCGTTTATTTCTTGAACTAGCAACGGATCATAATTAGTAGGTATATTAAAGTAGTTTGCTAGCGTATCTAAAAGTTCAGGGTGACTGACAAAATCAGCCACCTCTGCTCTTCTAAATGTAGCGTGAGAAATGAGGTTATCTTTTTGCAGCTGTTTTTTACTTATATTATTCTTCTTTCGAGAGTAGTTTACAAAGGCTAAAATGTATTTGTTACTCTCGAAGTACTCCTGAATAGCAAAATCAAAAAATACCATAATTTCTCTCCTTAATCAAAAATCACTTAAATAGCGCTTTTGGATTTCTTGGAACACTATTTATGTAAGCGATTGGACGATCATCTGGTCTTGGACCATCATTTAAACCCTCAGCAAATCTTGGACCAAAACTTAGCATAGCAACAAACAATAAACATAAAACAAATTTGACTACTTTTTTCATATAAAATCTCCCTTTCTGATATAAATGTTAATTATTTAACATTATCTGCCTTCATTATAACATTATGTTTTTATTATGTCAATACTCATTATAATGAGTTTTTATTTTTTTTTTACTTATTTTTGTTAATATTCAGATAATAACTATCATAATAATGAGTTTTTATGTATAATTTGCGAATTTTGAATAATTCGTTAAAAAAAGCACTTATTAAGTGCTTAAAATGTCATTTTTACATCTTGTCTTTTTGACTCTTCAGCTTCAAAGAATTCTTTCTTTTCCATGCCAATTCTCTTAGCAACGAAGCTTTGAGGGAAAGTAACAATAAGTTGATTGATAACTCTAACATTAGAGTTAAATAATCTACGAGCAGCTTGTAAATGTTCTTCTGTATCCATAATTGCACTTTGTAAATTATTAAACATTGTGTTAGCCTTTAGATCAGGATATCTTTCAACAACAACATTAATACCATTTGCAACTTCAGTCAATTGCTTTGCAAATTCTTGTTTTTGTTCTAATGTTGCATCATTAGGGATTCCTTGTCTCCATTTAATAACTTTTTCTAAAGTTTCTGCCTCATGTTTAGCATAACCCTTAGTTGTTTCCAACATTTTTGTTAATGCATCAAATCTCTTAGTAAGTGCTACATCGATTCCGCTCATAGCTTCATCAACCTTTACTTCTAATTGTCTAAGTTTGTTCATTACTCCTATGTACCATAATACAATAAGAAGTAAAACAACACCAATAATAATTAAAGCGATCTCTAAACCACCAATTTGTAAAAACATAATTTTCCTCCTAATTTACGAAAATTTTTCTATTTAATTTTAATTCTTGTACAATTTCTTTAATAACTGATAAATCTCTTTCCAATCCTTTGATGACACTCATATCTATTGTTCTAAATAATTTAAGTTCAAATGTATTAATATTGTTGTTTATTAATATATATAATTTATTACCAGTGAAAGTCAAACCAAGACTACCTGGATTATGAGCTTCTAATTTTAGAATAGACTCCATTAAATGTGGCGTTAATACATAGAATGTATCATGTTCATTCATAGTGTAGGTTTTAAATTTTTTATTAAAGTCTACAGATTCCAATTCGATTTTCTTATATTTTGAAAACCAGGTGAAAATCGAACCTTCAGTAACTAGTATTTTGCTTTTAAAATCTTTTGGAAAATCAAACTCAAAAAATCTACCCAGAAAATACGTGACATAATATACTTGTGTTCCATTTTTAGTGTGTCTAACTCTTCTTTCTTCAAGTTTTACATCACTTGTTATAAAGCTAACTTCTTCTACCTTACCCGTAATTAAATCTTCAGTGTGATGGCGATCTGCTTTTTTAACTAAGTCAGAATTATACACTTGACTAACATCAACACCTCTTTTAGGAAAGTAGTTTGCATCCTCAAAGGTATTATTAATTAAATCTCTTAAATATTTGTTTTTAAATTCTTTAGATATTTTAGAAAAATTAAAATAACCAATACCCAAGAAAATAGCAGCTACAGCAGCAATGATAAATCCTATGAACTGATATTCATATAGTCCAAACATAACTAGAAACGCCACTACTCCTAAAACTATCCCAACTACAACTAAGGATACACACTTCTTTCTTCTTGCTTCTAAACTCGTAAAATCCAACTATAACCCCCCCATCATTATTATTATTATAGATAAAACAATTTCAAGTATTAGTATAGAGATTGAAGAAATTACAACATTGGATGAAATATTTAAAAATCTTGTACTCTCAAGATTATACTCTTCACTAATATATGTAGTCGCTATTTTATCCTTAAATATATCCCAAATTAAAAAAATAGTGTAAAAAATAAAAGTCCCAATTGCCAGGGCGATACCTATACCCTTTTGAGAAATTGCATTTTCTCTAGGTATTGAAAATAGTAATTCAAATGATATTAAAACAGTAAACACAGATACAAGTAATACATTTCTATTGAATCTTTTTACATCATCATTAAAGTTTGATGAGTCATTGTTAATAAACTTTATTTTTATATAAAAATATAAATATATGAAATAACTTAATGCAACTATATAAAACAAGATTATATTTAACATATATATACCTCTTGTTTATTTTATCATATTTTTAAAATTAATACAATAAATATTAGTTATTTAATTTGACATAATTTTCTATGATGGTATAATAGTTGAAGGTGATTTAATGAGAACAAGTAAAAAATTACAAGATATGCCAATTGGAAAACTAATTGCCGTTATGAGTTTACCTGCAATATTTTCAATGTTGATTCAGTCATTATACAACATTGTTGATTCTATATATGTAGGTAAAATCGGACCATCTGCATTAAATGCAGTTAGTTTAGCTTATCCAATGCAAATATTAATACTAGCATTTTCTTTAGGAATCGGTGTGGGAACCAGTTCTTTAATAGCAAGAAAACTCGGAGAACAAAAGCACGAAGAAGCAAATAATGTTGCAAAATTAGGATTGATTATGGCCATAATAGGCTCAGCTATATTCTTTGTTTTAGGTTTATTAATTTCTAGACCCTTTCTAACGTTAATGACTAATGATCAAGAAGTAATAACAATGGGAACAAGTTATTTAACTATTATAATGTCGATGAGTTTCTTCTCTTTTATAACAATTACCCTAACAAGAGTTCTACAAGGCATAGGAAATATGATTGTTCCGATGATATCTCAATTATTAGGTGCAATAATAAATATTATCTTAGATCCCATTTTTATTTTTAATCTTGAAATGGGAGTTACTGGTGCAGCTGTTGCCACAATAATTGGACAAGCATTTTCGTTTGTATTAGTAATATCAATTTTCATATTTAAAAAACAAGATGTTAGTGTAAATCCGATAGGGTTTAAATATAATCGTGAACATCTTAAAGGTATATTAAATGTAGGTCTACCAATCACTATTATGAATAGTGTTGCCTCGGTTACAACTAGTGTACTTAATTCAACTCTTACAAACGCTTATGAAACTGAAGAACTAGGTAAGGCAGCCGTGAATATTTTAGGAATATACTTCAAACTTCAATCATTCGTATTTATGCCAATTTTTGGGATAAATCAAGGCGGTATGCCAATACTTGGTTACAATTATGGCGCAAATTTAAAAAAGAGATTTAATCATGCATTACGGATTATGTTAGTCACAGCAATTATAATTATGCTGTTTGGCTTTGTTATATTTCAAACTATACCAGAAACACTCTTAAGCTTCTTTAGCCCAAATGAAGACATGATTACAATTGGCAAAAGGGCTCTACCAACAATTAGCCTAAGCTTTATTCCTGCAGTATTTTCAATAATATTTTCTATGAGTTTCCAAGCAATCGGTCAT
>JBAYTC010000010.1:0-32595 GCA_041675825.1 Bacilli bacterium
ATGTCAATTGATAATACTGACATGAAGAACATTACATTTAAGACTTCAAAAGTTGATGAAATTCTATATAATGCAATTACTACTATTAGTAAGAAAAATGATATTCACGACTTAACTGTTGAAATTTTTACTAATCTATGTTATTATTTTGATTTTCATTTTTCATATTTGTTTGAAGGGAATAAAGCAAACTTTCAATGTACTATGTCATTTGATTTGGAAGCCCAAAAATTATTTGAAGGGTTAATTGATGTCCATAATCCAACATCTATTTCTCTATATAGTAGGTTAAGTAAAGATTCTATACTTTATATAAATGATATTTCTATACTTAAAGACGAGATGCCAGATTTATATAAAACAATGGATAGAGATAACACTAAATCTGTAATAATTGTTGGTTTATATGAGGATGGATTATTAGAAGGATTCACTTGTTTTGGAAGCAAACATTTACTATCGTACCCTACTAGACAAGAAATCACTATTCTAATTACGACTATGAGATTGTTATTTAATCATATTAAAAAAACTCGTTTAAGTAAAAACACTGATACTGAAAGTGAGTTGTTTAAAGCAATATCAAATAATCAAGAACTTTTAGCTTATTCAATATCAAAAGATTATAATATCTTATATGCTTCAAAAAATATGGAAAATAAGCATCCGGAGTTAATCCTAGGTAGCAAATGTTATTTTAGTTTATATGGTTTAAATCATCCATGCGATAATTGTCCAATGAAGTTTTTAGGAAACAAAAATTCCTTTTCAACATATCAGTACATTGATGATGAAAAAAAATGGATTGGTGTTACTGCAGCAAGAATTGGGGATAAGTCTGATTCCAATAGTTTAATATATCAGTTTAATATGACTGATTACATAGAAAAAGTTTCGTATCGTGATAAACTTACAGGCTTATTTAATTTAGGAAAATTTGTAATTATTGCTAATAATTTAATTCAAAACAGGAATTTTAAATATGCACTAATATCATCTAAAATTATTGATATGAGTTACATGTATGAAAGCCATGGGAATGAAGTAGTAGAAAGATTATTAGTTGAAATTAGTAGAGTTATCCATAGTGAAGTTAAAGAAGATGAAGTTTGTTGCCGTGATACTGCTGATAAATTCTTGTTGTTGGTAAGGTTTGAAAATCATAAAGATTTAATAAAGCGATTAATTAAGTTGAGAAGAAAACTATTGGCAGTTTTTGGAGAATGCTTAGGTAGAGAAAACTCATCATTTGAAGCTGGAATATATGTATTACAGGGTAATGAAAACGAGATTTATGAAGCTATCAATAAAGCAGATATTGCTCGCCATTATAATAGTAGTAATAAAGCAGAGTTTTATAGTAAAGATTTAATTAAGTCTTTTGAAAGACAAAAATATATTGAAAGACATATGGAAACTGCATTAAAGAGAAAAGAGTTTCACGTATTTGTCCAACCAAAATATGACTTGTTAGATAAAAAACCGATTGGTTATGAAGTTTTTACAAGATGGGAATTAAAAAAAGAATTAATTACTCCTTTAGAATATATCCCTATTTTTGAAAAGAATGGATTTATTGATGAGTTTAATAATTATGTTTTTGAAGAAACTTTTAAAATGATGAAGAAATGGAAAAAAGAAAACAAAGATGTTCTACCATTTGCATTTAACATCTCTCACGCTTCACTAATCGAGCCAGGATTTTTGAATAAGATTATTAGTTATAGTAAGTATTATGATATAAGTCCAAATCTAATTGAAATAGAGATGCAAGAAGCTTATTTTAAGGAAAATAAAAATAAAACAATCTCTATTTTAAATGATATTAGGGCGGCAGGTTTTAAAGTTGTTATAGATGACTTTGGATCGGGATATTCATCTTTATTGATGTTGAAGAGCTTGCCTGTAGATATGTTAAAACTTGATAAGGAGTTCCTTAAAGATGGAAGCGTTAGTGCTAAAGACCTTATTATAATTGAAAATATTATTAATATGGGTAATAGTTTAGGCGTTGAAGTTCTTTGTGAAGGCATTGAGAACGCAACTCAGCTTCGAAAAATCAAAAAAGTGGGTTGTAAATTTGGTCAAGGTTATTATTTTGCTAAACCAATGTATATTAAAGATTTCGATAAGAAGTTTTTAGTAAATAAATAAAGAAGGAGAAAAATTATGAGAGAACAAAAGTTTTATCGTTGTAGTCATTGTGGAAATCTAGTTGCGATGATGCATTCTTCAGGTGCGAGAATTGTGTGTTGTGGTGAAGAAATGAAATTGCTTGATGCTAACACACAAGATGGGGCACGTGAAAAGCATTTACCATTAGTTCATGTTGATGGTTGTTCAGTAAGAGTCCAAGTTGGAGATGTCATTCATCCGATGACGGAGGCTCATTATATTCAATGGATTTATTTAGAAACTGAAAAAGGTGGTCAAGTGAAATTCTTAAAACCTAATGAAGAACCAACTGCTAAATTTAAAGTTGTTGACGATGAAGTTGTTGCTGTATATGAATATTGTAATCTTCATGGTTTGTATAAAACAGTAATAAAGGGATAATATCCCTTTTTTCATTATGTATATTTAAGACAAAAAAGAATTTTTAAGGTATAATATATATATAGTTGGAGGTATGTTATATGAATGATATAGAAATTATTGCTCAAGTAAAAAATATAATAAAAAAAATTCGTCCATATATTCAACATGACGGCGGGGATGTTGAATTTGTTGAATTTGTTGACGGAGTAGTATATGTTAAAATGCTTGGAGCATGTGTTGGATGTGCAAGCATTGATTTAACTTTGAAAGATGGAATTGAGTCCATTATGATTGAAGATGTACCGGGAGTTATAGCTGTAGAACTTGTTGACTAATATTTTTTTTCTTTCCTTCTTCCTTGATTTATGATATAATTAAATCAGGAAGAAGGTTATTTATTATGTATAAAAAAGGAGAAATTGTTTATGGTATCATAACCAATATTATTGGTTATGGAGCTTTTGTTAGTGTTGGAGATTATAATGGTTTAATTCATATATCTGAATTTTCAGATAATTACGTAAAGAACATTAACGACTATGTTGAAATAGGAGACAAGGTTAAGTTAAAAATCGTTGAAGTAGACGAAGAAAATAAACGTTTGAAGTTAAGCTATAAAACATTAAATAAAATCAGAGGTGTTAAGGGTAAAGTGCCTAAATTTACTATTGGGTTTAAAAGTTTAAGAGATATGATGCCTCATTTCATTAAAGAACAAATAGATAGAGAGGATGGAAATGGGAATTAGATTTGATTATAGGTATTTGCTTAATTTAGTTAGTGAAAAAGAAATAAATAGTTACAAAGATAGAGCAGAAAAGGCTAAAACAATGGTTCTTAATAAGACTGGTCTTGGGAGTGATTTCTTAGGATGGGTCGATTATGCAGATAGAATAACTAATGAAGAAATAAATGACATCACAAATACTGCAAAGAAAATTAGAGAACAAAGCGAAGTACTTTTAGTTATCGGTATTGGTGGATCATATTTAGGTGCTGAAGCCGCAATTCAAATGATGAGTGATTATTTTCCTAAGAAAAACGAACTTGAAATTATTTTTGTTGGTAATTCGTTATCTTCTACATATACCAAAGAGGTATTAGAATATGTTAAAGATAAGAAATTTTCAATTAATGTTATTTCTAAGTCTGGAACGACAACTGAACCTGCTATCGCTTTTAGAATTTTTAAGAAATTAATAATGGAAAAATTTCCTGAAGACTATAGAGATAGAATATATGTTACAACTGATGCTAGTAAAGGAACACTAAGAAAACAAGCAATAGCCGATAATTATAAATCATTTACTATTCCAGATGATATTGGAGGTAGATATTCAGTTATCACTGCTGTTGGATTACTTCCTATTGCCTGCAGTAACATAGATATATTTGCGATATTAAAGGGAGCTCAAGATGCGTATAAAGAGTATTCGAGCTTGGGTTTTGAAGAAAACAATGCATTAAAATATGCGGTAATGCGTAATATTTTATATTATAAAGGAAGAACTGTAGAATTGTTTGTTTTATATGAACCGAAGTTTAGATTTTTAGGAGAGTGGTTAAAGCAATTGTTTGGGGAATCTGAGGGGAAAAATGGAAAAGGCGTTTTTCCAGCAAGTGTTGTTTACTCTACTGACTTACACTCGATGGGACAGTATGTTCAGGATGGTACTAGAAATATGTTTGAAACAGTTATTGAAGTTACTGATCCGGATTTAGATATTATTATAAATGAACAAGATAATGATGATGATGGTTTAAATTATCTAGCAAACAAATCACTAGATTATGTTAATAAACAATCGACACGTGGTGTTGCTATTGCCCATTTAGAGGGACAAGTAGGTACATTATTTGTCGGGATAGAAAGAAATGATCCCTACTATTTTGGGTATCTAGTGTATTTCTTCATGTTTAGTGTTGCTGTAAGTGGATATATACTTGGGGTTAATCCATTTGATCAAGAAGGTGTTGAAAAGTATAAAACAAACATGTTTGCTTTACTTGGGAAAAAAGGATACGAACACCTTGGGGAAGAAATTAAGAAAAAAATGTAGGTATTGCTATGCATTACCTTTTTTTACGGAGTGAAATTTTCATATATTAATATATAAAAAAATCTAGTTATATGGTATAATAATAATATTAGATGGAGTTATTTTATGGAGAAAGAATTAATAATTAAAAGCAGCGAAGCAATGATAGAATTAGGAAATAAACTTGGTTTACTTCTAAAGCCAAATACAGTTATTACACTGGAGGGTGATTTGGGAGCTGGTAAAACAACTTTTACTAAAGGTGTTGCTCGCGGTATCGGTGTTAAAGGGATAGTTAATAGTCCTACTTTTACAATTTTAAAGATTTATGAAGGTGATATGACTTTGTATCATATGGATGTATATCGAGTTGATAATGAAGATTTTGAGTTATCCGAGTATTTTGAAGAAGGCGGAGTATGTGTAATAGAATGGGCTAATAACATTAGTGATTTATTACCTAATGAAAGAATCGATATTCAAATTAACGATTTAGGAGAAAATCAAAGAAATGTTCAAATAAAATCTATTGGTAAAATATATGATGAGATAGTTAAGGAGTTATATGAAAACTTTATTTATTGATACATCTACAGTTAATCTTATAGTAGGATTTTCAGATAATGAAAAGAATGTATATCTAGATATTCAGATTGGTAAAAACAACCATTCTGATCATTTACTTAACAGTATAAAAAAGGGTTTAAGTGAAAATAATTTGTCTGTAAAAGACTTTGATAGAATAATTGTCGGGATAGGTCCTGGTGCATATACGGGTTTAAGGGTTAGTTTAACGGTGGCTAAAATGTTTAGTTGGACTTTGAACATACCAATGTACACAATCAGTAGTCTAGATGTTTTCGTGACGGGACTAAATACGGATGGAATTTATTTAATCCATACAAAAGCCAAAAAGGATCATGTGTACGCTAAAGTTATTAGTTATATTAATAATGAATATAAGACATTAAGAGAAGAAGAGTTCATGGAATATTCAAAGTTTTTAGAAATTTCAAAAGAATACGACTATAAAGAAATATTAGATGAAGAGAAATATTATTTTAATCACATCAATATTAATGAAAAACTATTAACAAAAGTTACAGACGTTACTTTTATTGAACCTAACTATTTAAGAGGTGAAATGTGAGATTTAAAATTCGCCCAATGGAAATAGATGATATAAATCACGTAGTTATTGGGGAGACAAAAGTCTTTGGAAATAGTTTAGGGTTTGATATGCTGTATTCTGAACTTACCTTAAATCCATATGCGAATTATTTTGTTTTAGAAATCAATCGTAAAGTTAAAGGCTATATTGGTGTTTGGATTAACGAAAATGCTGAAGTCATTAATTTATATGTTGATGAAAAGTATCAAGGTATGGGGTTTGGAAAGATGCTTGTTGAATTTGCTATTCAATTATGTCAGATGAGCAATGTTGAAATTTTAAGTTTAGAAGTACGAAAAAGCAATGTAAAAGCGCAAAGC
Source organism: Bacilli bacterium (assembly GCA_041675825.1). Classification (GTDB taxonomy): domain Bacteria; phylum Bacillota_I; class Bacilli_A; order ML615J-28; family CAG-698; genus JAEYQM01. The sequence goes on from JBAYTC010000010.1 coordinate 6,069, forward strand.
TTATATTATAAATTTGGATTTGAGTTCAGTCATTACCGTAATAATTATTACGAAGATGGTGAAGATGCAATTGTTATGTTAAAAAAATTTGAGGTGTAGTATGATAGTATTAGGAGTAGAAACAAGCTGTGATGAAACAGCTGTTGCGATAGTAAAAAACGGTAAAGAAATATTATCTGATGTAGTATATACACAGATGAATATTCATGAGAAATATGGTGGGGTTGTTCCTGAGGTTGCTAGTAGAAAACATGTTCAAAAATTTATTTCTGTTTTTGATGAAGCTCTAAAAAGAGCAAATCTCACACCTAAAGATATCGATTTAGTTGCTGTTACAACGCATCCTGGATTAATTGGATCCTTATTAGTTGGAATAAATGCAGCGCGAAGCTTTGCTCTTGCGCATGATATAGCATGTGTCGATGTGAATCATTTAACTGGACATATATATGCTAACTATATAGAAAGTGATTTTCATTTTCCTGTATTAGCTCTGGTAGTTAGTGGTGGCCATACGGAACTTATTTTAATGAAAGAACATTATAGTTTTGAAATACTTGGCCAAACATTAGATGATGCTGTTGGCGAGGCATATGATAAAGTTGGCCGTGTTTTAGGGCTTGCTTATCCAGGTGGAGTAAGAGTTGACAACTTAGCACAAACTGGTAAACATAGTTATAACTTACCTCTGGTTTATCTAGATAAAAATGATTATAATTTTAGTTTTTCAGGAATAAAATCTGCTGTTTTAAATTTAGTTAATCAAGCTAAGATGAAGGGCGAGGAAATAGTTGTGGAAGATATGTGTTGCTCTTTCCAAGACTCGGTAGTAAAAGTTTTAGTCGATAAAACTGTACAAGCAGCCAAAGAATATAATATTAAACATGTAATTATGGCTGGTGGTGTTGCAGCAAATAAAGGCTTAAGAAAGTTGATGTCAGAGGAGATATCAAAACTTGAAGGAGTAAAGCTAACATACCCAAGTTTAAAATATTGTACTGATAATGCTGTCATGATTGCTGTTAGCGGTTATTTTAAAGCAAAATTAGGGATTAATTAGTAGGTAATTATTACTTGGCAATTATTAATAATTAAATCAGTAATTTAAAAATAATTGTATTAATATTGAAAAAATGTTATAATATATTAAAGAGAATAGATAGGTGTTGATGATAATGATTAAATTAGACTTTGTTCTCATTTCATTCATAGTATTTATGATGATTAGCGGAGCACTTTTTGGTCTTTTTAGAAGTTTGCGTATTTTAATTTCTTTGACCACAAGTATTACCATATCATTAATATCAGTTGGTCTACTAAAAGATATTTTTATAGATAATAACTTGTTCAATCAGATTGCAATCTTTGTAAACAAAGCACTACAGCTTTTTACAGATAGCACCTTAGATAGAACTTATAATATACTTTTGTTTAGTTTGATATTTGTGTTTGTTTATATATTGATTTATTATTTGGTTAGCTTATTTGGACCAAAAAAACTTAAAATATTAAGTGCAGAACTAACAACCAAGTCAAGAATCTATGGTTTTGTGTTTGGTTTGTTTAATGGTATTTTTGTATCAATATTTGCTTTTGTGATTATTGGGAATTTATATAATCTTAGTGAAGGGTTAATCACTAATTTACTAAGTAGTTTACTCCTATTATTTGGTATTTAAATTTTATATAGAAAGGGGACTTACATATGGCTGCAAAGACTCCAGAAATACGCGTTTTTGACTTCGATGAAATAACTAAAAAGAAAAGTATGTCTGAGTCAGAAGTTCGTGTAGCTGATCATCTAAAAGTTGAAGTTGTACATAATGAAGATGGGTTAAGTGATGATTTAGTTCGCTTTTTACATACCAATCCATTTTTGTATTTCCCTAAGAACGCAAGTTATGTTATAACTTCTATCGAGGATTTCTATATATCAGTTAAGAAAAGTACCATTTCTCTTGGAACATTAGTAAGGGGTAATGATTATTCTAATTACAAAAAAAGAGGATTTATAAAGAAGGCTTTCAAAAAGTGGCAAATTGATTTTATAAAAAACAAGGAAAGAGTGCTATCTTCAGATGCCGATCGATTGCAAATAAAATCACAGTATGTATTTCCTAAAATCAAAATCATTACTTTTGTATTGGTTGTGTTGTTATTTTTCATATCAAATTTTGCTTTTTATCAAACAGGTAGTTTATGGAACGTAATGGAAACAAAATCATGGTTTATAAAAGTTGAAAATGCATATTCGCAAGTAACTGCTAATAGTTGGTTCAACATTGTGGTTAATCTAAATTCAGTTTTATTAATCTCGGGGTTTTGCTTTGGGCTAATATATAATAGACTAATTATAAATAATCGCAACCTTAATGTTTTTAGGCACAAGATTTATGATGAGTCTAATAAAGTTGTAGAAAAAGATTTTAAAAAGAAATATAAAAATTCAAGAAATTATTATTTGAAGAATATAAAAAGCAAAAAACTATATGGTCCACTTCCAATTATGAAGACGGTACTAGATAAAGTAGATCTAAGTGAAATTGAGGTAATGACTAGTTCATACCAAGTCCAGTCATCTAATTTAAGAGATAAAAAAGGCTTAATATATTTCTTTAAGTTTATTACTATATATTTATCAATAGTTATCAGTTTAACGCTGATTGGCTATTTATTGTTTTATATTATTAAGAATTTATTGTAGAGGAGAATTTTTATGGGAGAAAATAATGTGAAAAATAGTAAAAAGAAAATGGATACTTCACAAACAGGTTCTTTAAAAAATACAAAAATTTCGAGTCTACAAGAACTTCGTGAAGATGATTTCCCGATTAATGATGAATTAATTGATGCTAAAAAAAGCAAATCAAACAATAAGAAAGATGAGGATCTTATGAAAGAAGATAATAAAAAAGCAAATAATCTTGAAAATGATCTTCTTAAAAAAGAAGAATTAGATTCTAATTCTAAAAAGACAACTGTAAAAAAAGAAAAGAAAAGTAAAACAGAACCGAAATTTCAAAAAATAGAAATTGAATCGGAAGTAACGGACCCTAAGAATTTTTTTGAATTTAATGAAAAGGCTCCGAAGTTTAAAAATGAAGATGGTAAAACAGCCATTAATAATCTTCAAAAACTCCGTGAACAAATTCAAGCACAAAAGAAACTTGAAAGAAAAATTATGGAGTCTGAAGCAGTTAAGACACAAAGTAAAGACAAAGAATTATTGACTAAGTTAAGTCAATTGGAATCATTAGTGGAAGTTGAAAAAGCTGACGAGGTTTCTGAGGACTTAATTCTTTTAGAACAAGAAAACGAAGAATTAAACAAAAAAATCAAGGAATTAAATGATAATTTTAATAAATTATTGAATCTAAAATATAATGATTTACCAGTCATTGATAAAGATACTTTGGATTTTAATTCAATTATTATTGATAAGGCTTCAAACCATGATGATATTAACGAAGAAATAAACAGATTAGAACATGAATTAGAAGAGTTAAATAATTCACATACTAACAATATACAAGAAGTATTAATTGCAAATAAAGACGAAATAGATAATTTAAATAAGAAAATTGAAGATTTAAATCGTCAGTTAAAGAAGGCTAAATCACAACTAAGTAAAGAGAAAAAAACAAATAAAGAATTATCTGAGAAATTCAATAATGAAGAGTTTACTGGTGTTAGTGATGAAAAACTTGAGCAACTAAAAGTTCAACTTGAAGAGCTTATGAGTAAGAATAAAGAAGCAAACAAGGAATTGTCCGCTTTAAAGAAACTAGATGTTGAATCATTAAAAGCAGATAGAAATGAACTGCTAAAGCAAACACGAAGTTTAAACAAGCAAGTTGACAATTTGAACGAAAAGCTTTTAATTATGGCAGAAAAGGCAAAGGAAGAAAAACTTAAGTTAAATGAAGAACTAAAAGCAACAAAAAAAGAGCTTAGAAAGTTTGTAAGTAAATCTTCTAAACTTGAAGAAAAAGTAAATGTTTCTAAAGGTGCTTTAAAAGAAATGAAAGCAGAAGTAGTTAAGCTTAATAAAGAAGTTTTGCTATTGGATGAAGTTAAGAATACACTAGATAGTCAAATTGGTACTAATAAAGATTTAGAAACTAGAAATACAGAACTAGAAAACTTAATGAATAAAAATGATCTTTTAGTTGCTGAATTCAAAGAACAGTTAAAAATTACTAGATCAGATCTTAAAAAAGCTAATAATGCTAAGAAAAGATTAGAGAACAAGGTCAAGGATTTACAATCAAATATTACTGATAAAGACACTCTTCAAAAAGAGATTGAAGCTAAAGATAATGAAATTGAAAATCTAAATAATAAAATTATTGATTTAGGTGAACAAATCAACAGTTTAGAAATTGATAAGAAAAAAATCGATGAACTAAATGCTGTAAATTCTGAACTAATTAATAATAATGATAAACTAAAATCATTACTTAGTGAGAAGGATGTTCAGTTGAATTCATCTTTACTTGAGAAAAATGAATTGTTACTATCAGTTAATAACAAGGAACAAGATATTAAAAATCTTGAATTGAAACTTGAAGAACTTAATAACAAAATAAATGAAATAACAGAATCTTCACTAAATGTAGATGAGAAAGAAGCATTAATTATTAAGTTAGAAAACCAAAATACAGATTTGATTGCCGAACTTGATTTGAAGAATGATGAAATTGATGAATTAAATGAAAAAATCCAAGGATTAGAAATTGAAATCAAAGAAAAAACATCATCTTCAAAAAATGCATCAATACTTTCTACTACCGTTGATGAGTTACAAGAAAAGTTAAATAATTTAGTTGATGAGCATTCCGATTTAGTTAATAGTTATGAAACTAAGTTAGATGAGATATCTGATTTGAAAGAAAAGATTGAAGAATATGAATTTCAAATACAAGACTTAAAGAACAGTGCTGAAGTTAAGCCTGAACTTGATACTGAGCATCTAGACACTATTGAAACTTTGAAATCTGATATTGAAACTTTGAAGTCTGATATTGAAACTAAGAGTTATGAAATTATAGATTTAAAGGCAATAATAGAATCATTGGAATTAGATAAAAAAGACTTGAAAGAATTAGGAAATGACAATTTAATTCTTAAAAGTCAAGTTAAGGATTTAGAATCTAGATTACTATCTAAGAATGATGATATTAAGGCTTTAGAGTCGAAGATTAGTTCTTTATATGAAAAATTAAACAATAAAGAAAATGAATATCGAATTGGTTTGACTGAAAAAGAAGAGCAACTTGAAGCTGTAAATTTAGAAAATAAAGATTTGTTAGATAAACTCAATAATTTTAATGATAAATATGTAGCTTCCTCTGATGAGTATAATAGTTTAATAGCAAAAGTTGAAGAACTTAGTAAAGAGCTAAATCTACAAAAAGATAAATATAATAGTGAAATAGAAGAGATTGAAGCAAGAAATCAAAGAAACCAACGTGAACTTAATGAATTCAATAAAACTAATATTGATAGAATTTCAATTTTAGAGCGAAACTTGAGTAATGCAATTTCCGATAAAAATGATTTTATTATTGAGTTAGAACGTACTAAGAAAATGTTAAGTGAAGAAAAGTTTAATCACCATGATGAGATTAGTAGACTTAAACGAGATTTGGATCATAAAACTGATGAAATTGAAAGATTAAAACAAGAGATTTCTAATGCCTCACAAAGAAGATTAGATTCCACAATCAATAATTTAGTGAATGAACTTGAAAGAAAAACCAGCTATGGATTTCACCAAATGAATCCAATGATGTATCCTAATCTATACAATAATGATAAACTTCAAAAAGATTATGAAAAAGAATTACAGTCAAAAGACACCAAAATTAAAGAGCTTGAAGATAAACAATTAGAAATTGAAAACAATATGAAAGATAAGATTTTGCTTCTTGAAAACCAATTAAGGGGAATAGAATCTTTAATAAAATCCAGTTCTAAAGAAGAAAATGATAATGTTTATCAAGATAATCTTAAGGCTTTAAAACAAGAGCTTGAAGATTATAAAAAAGAGATTAAAGAGGATGTTGAAAGACAAATTGAAAGTCGTACAAATATTTATATGGGTTCTGATAATGTACAAAATATTATTAAAAAATACACAAGTGAAAAAGAACTTATTACATATAAATTTAATAGCGAATTAAATCGTCTTGAAGCTCAAAAGAAATTTACTGATATTCCAGCAGAAATGGCAATTATTAATGAAAAAATATCTCATCTAAAAAATGAATATAAAAAGTTATTAGATGAAAATGACTACAGATTTAGAAATGAAATCATTAAAAATAGTAAAGAATTATATGATGAAGTTGATGTTGAAGCTCAAGAAGATTTTAATCTTGAAACATCAGAGCCAAATGAATCGGATATTCCTGATTATGTTGGAGAATTTGAAGATTATAAATTAAATTTACTTAAGAATGATGATTATCCAATAAATGATATGAGTAGTGAAAAATTCGATGTTGATAATTCTTCTACTGAATATCATGAATCAGATATTCCAGAAATGCAGGGTGTAAATAAAGTTATCGATATTGACGATGATGATTTATATGAAGACACATTGCCTGATTTTGAAAATCTTGTAGAAACTACAGATAATCTAAAAGTAGAATCTTCAGATAAAAATAAGAACAGTACAATCGTTTATAGCAGGACTAGGGAAGAAGATGGAGATTTTAGAATTGTTGGCAAGGTAGGTCAAGACTATTTATTACGTATTAGTAATAATAGAAAACTAAGGGCTAATCTTCAAGAAAAACAAAGAGATGAAATTAGTAAATACAACAATGAATATAAAAACAATATTAAATTGCAAGAAGAACTACAAAGCAAAATTGTTTTAGTAAAATCTAGTATTGAATCATTGGAAGAGAAATATAACAGTTCTAAGTATCATAGTCCGGAGCAAACCAAAGATTATGAGAGCGAAAAAACTAAATTGTATTTTGAATTAGAGAATAGACAAGAAAAATTAAGGAAACACAAAGAAGAAGACATAAGAAAACTTGAGTTAAGACACAAGAATATTATGATGAACTTATCAGAACAGATTGCTCAGCTTGATGCAGAAGAGAAAGCTTTAAAAGAGGCATATTTAAGCAAAAAGCAAAAAGATTTAAGCAAGCTAAATAGAGATAATGAGTTGCTTGCTAAACTTGAAGAAGAACGAAAAGCTTTAGATAAATCTCGAGAAGAACTAGATGTTGAACAAGTGGTGGATAATAAGCCATCTGAAAGTCTAAAAGATAGAAGAGTAATTGTAAGTAAAGATGAAAAGAGAAAATCTCTTCTAAGCAATCTATCTGATCAGGAAGTAGAATTATCTAATAAAGAAAAAGAACTAATCTCTTTGTTTAAGAAATACCAAGCAGCTGAGGCTAAAATGAAGAGCGAAATTAGTGAAGTTAAATTATATAGCGATAATTTACTGGAGTTGAATGGTTTTAAAGTTATTTATGAAAAGAATTTAGCTGAGATGGAAGAGTTGAAATCACAGTTGAGCAAAGATGCGAATAATAATAACTTGAATGCTAGAATAAATGAGTTAGCAATTAAATCAAACAATTTAAAAAACAAAATTGATTATCGTAATCACCAATTAGAAGGACTAAAGTCCAATAAAGTAATTGGTGAGTATATAAAACTTTCAAGTAAGCTTGATGACATTAAAAAATTGCTTGTTAAGCATTCAATGAAAAGAAAAGTGTAAAGGATTAGTAAGATAGTGTTAATTGAAATAAAAAATGAATTAAAAAAAATACTTCCAAAATTTGATGTTTTAGCATTTACAATGGATGTAAAAATAGAAGACTCATCCATTATAGAAGAAAAAATCAAAGAATATGAAAGTTATATTGAAGAGGAATATTCATTAGAGGAAATCTTGAATATTCCTCTTATTAAAGAAGCTAGAGATAGCTACAAAATGCTAGGTAAAGATCCAAGTAGGTATCGTTTAGCATGTGAGTCTTTACTAAGGAGATTAGTTAAAGGAAATAATTTATATAGGATTAATAATGTTGTTGATTGTGGAAACTTGTTATCGATTGAACTTAATAGATCAACCGCAATTTTAGATTTGAATAAGATTTCGGGTAATGTTTTTATTAGAATTGGTAAAGAGAGTGATGAGTATTATGGAATAGGTAGAGGTTTACTTAATGTTACTAATATTCCCTTATATTGTGATAATATTTCTCCTTTTGGTTCGCCAACAAGTGATACAGAAAGAACAATGGTTACTGATAGTACTAAGTCAATCTTATTAATGATTATTTGTTTTGGAGATTACAATAAAGATGAACTATCAAAAAAAGCAATAGATATGTTCACTCAATATGCTTTTGCAACAAATATTGAAGAAGTTAAAATTATAGAAGGTGATGAATAATATGGCAGAAATATCAAATTTTATTAAGACAGTTATGGCAAATGATTTGGAAAGCAAGAAAGTAAATACAATTATTACTAGATTTCCTCCCGAACCTAATGCTTATTTACATATTGGTCATGCACGCGCTTTAGTAACAAATTTTGAATTGGCTAAGAGCTTTAATGGTAAAACAAATTTGAGATTTGATGATACGAATCCAAGTAAAGAGGATGCTAGTTTTGTTGATGCAATCATTAATGATATAAAATGGTTAGGATATGAGCCAAACCAAGTATTATATGGCTCTGATTATTTTGAAGAGACTTATGAATTAGCTATCAAACTCATCAAAAAGGGTCTTGCATACGTTTGTGATCTTTCACAACAAGAGATTAGTGAATATCGTGGAACTTTGAATACTCCAGGAAAACACTCACCATATAGAAATAGAAGTGTTGATGAGAATCTGAAACTATTTACTGAAATGAGGGAAGGAAAGTTCAATGAAGGTGAAAAAGTTTTAAGAGCTAAGATTGATATGTCTAGTCCGAATATTAACATGCGCGATCCAGTATTTTATAGAATCATGAAAATTCATCATCACCGTCAAGGAGATAAATGGTGTATTTTTCCAATGTATGATTTTGCACATCCAATTCAAGATGCTATTGAAGGAATTACTCATTCCTTATGTAGTCTTGAATACGATAACCACCGTCCGTTATATGATTGGGTTGTCCGTGAATGTGAAATGAAAAATGTACCTCAACAAATAGAGTTTGGGCGACTAAATATCAACAATACAATCATGAGTAAAAGATATTTACGTCAACTAGTTGAAGGGAATATTGTTAAGGGATATGATGATCCTAGAATGCCTACTTTAGCTGGACTTAGAAGACGTGGGTTCACCGCTTCTTCAATTCGTGAATTTATTTTGGCAACTGGATTATCACGAGTAAATTCTACTGTTGATAGTGATATGCTAGAGCACTTCTTAAGGGAAGATCTTAAGCTTTCAACAAATCGCATAATGGCAGTTACTGATCCAATAAAACTTGTGATTACTAATTATGAAGAAGGTAAAATTGAATATTTGGATGCCGTTAATAATAATGAAAATGAAGAATTAGGTAATAGAAAAATTGCTTTTTCAAGAGATTTATATATTGAACGTGATGATTTTGTGTTAGAAAAGCCTAATAAACATTATAAACGTTTGGCATTGGGCTTGGAAGTAAGACTGTATCATGCTTATTTTATTAAAGCAAATGAAGTTAAATATGATGAAAGTGGGAACATTACTGAAGTTTTATGTACCTATGATCCACAAACATTAAGTGGGACTGGATTTAACGAAAGAAAGCCGAATGGTACAATTGGATTTGTTGAGGCTAATACAGCTAAAAAAGCTCTATTCAATAAATTCTCACCACTTTTAGATAGTGATGATGCTGAGGTTCATTTCTTAGATAGAATAAATAAAGATTCTTGGGAAGAATGCCATGGGTTTGTTGAAAACGGTGAATATAATCCATATGAAAGATTTCAATTCATTCGTGATGGATACTATGTAGTAGATCAAGATAGCAAAAAAGATAATTTGGTTTTTAATAGGATTGTTTCACTTAAGTCATCTATTAAAAAATAGGAGGTATTATGACATTAGAGAGTTTAAATAGTAAACAGCAAGAAGCAGCAAGCATTATTAATGGACCAGTTATGGTTTTTGCTGGTGCTGGTAGTGGTAAAACTAGAACCCTTACCTATAGGATAGCAAATATGATAGAAAAAGGCGTGAACCCTAATAACATATTAGCAATTACTTTTACAAATAAAGCAACTAATGAAATGAGAAATAGACTATATGGTTTAGTAGGTTCTGCCAGTGCTTCCTTGACTATTTCAACTTTTCACTCTCTTTGTGCAAGTATCTTAAGAAGAGATATAACAGCCATTGGTTATAAAAGAGATTTCCAGATTATTGATGATGAAGATCAATTAAAAGTCATAGTCGAAGTATTGGATAGTGGAAATTATAATAAAAAAGAGTTTACTGCCAAATCAATTAGGAAGAAATTAAACTTTCATAAATGCTTTGCTACTAAATCTGATATTAATATCGAGAATAAAATATTTGATGAATACGAAAAATTGATGAAAGAGTACAATTTGCTTGATTTTGAAGATTTATTAATCAAAGTTGATGAACTTTTTTCAAACAATCAACACATACTAGATAAATACCGAAAAAAATTTGAATACATACTAGTTGATGAGTTTCAAGATACAGATATGTATCAATATAAGATTATCAAAATGCTAGCAGCAGAGCATAGAAATTTGTTTGTTGTTGGTGATGATGACCAGTCTATCTATGGGTTTAGAGGGGCAAACTACGCAAATATAAAACATTTTAAGTTTGATTTTCCTGATCATAAAATCGTTATTTTAAATCAAAATTATCGCTCAACTCAAAAAATTTTGGAAGGTGCAAACAATTTAATTGAAAATAATGTTGATCGAGAGGGGAAAACACTATTTTCTGATATTGAAGGAAAACCCGATGATGTAATTATTAATCAAGCATTTGATCAAAAAGACGAAGTTGATTATGTAATTAGCAAAATAAATGATTTAGTTAAAGCTGGATATGAATATAAGAATATTGCAGTATTATATCGTTCTAGTGCAGTAGCTAGGAACTTTGAACTCGGATTTATTCAGAGTGATATTAGATATAAGATTTATGGTGGAATAAGTTATTTAAGAAGAAAAGAAATTAAAGACATGATTGCTTATCTTCGATTGATAACTTTTGATGATGATGTTGTTAGTTTTAAGAGAGTTGTAAATGAGCCAACTAGAGGTATAGGATTAAAAACCGTTAGTACCGTTATTGATTATGCGAAAACTAACAAAATTACAATTATGGAAGCTATTGATTCTAGTGAAGAATATATTAAGAGCAAATCAAAAGTTCTTAAAGATTTTAAAGCTATGATAGATTCATTTAGCAAAAAACTTGATGAAACTGATTTAGTTGATTTATTTAATGAGTTACTTGATGCTACAAAATATATTGAATCCTTGGATGATGATGATAAGCAAGATCGCATCGATAATATTATGGAGTTTAAAAGTATACTTTATAATATTGAAAATAATGGAGAAATTGCTTCAAGAAAAGAAAAACTAATTGCTGCATTTGATGAAGCAATATTATCTGATGATAAATTATCTAAAAAGCAAGATAACGATGGAGTTACTCTTTCAACAATCCATTCAGTTAAAGGATTAGAATTTGATGCAGTATTTTTAGTAGCATTAGAAAATGGAATATTCCCTAATATAATCAGATTAAATGACGAGAATTCTTTAGAAGAAGAAAGACGAATTGCTTATGTTGCAGTTACTAGGGCTAAAAAGAAGTTATTTTTAACTTGTGCAGCTAAAAGATTACTTTATGGCCAATATTTGAAGCAGGCTCAGTCTCAATTTTTACTTGAATATATAAAAAATAAATATGTGTTTAAAGAGAAAAAGGAAGTCGAATCAAAACCATCAGATTTTGTAAAGCCAGAAAAGAAGAATAATGATTATGCTATTGGCGAAATGGTTATACATTCTACTTATGGTGAAGGAATAGTTGTTTCTTTAGGGGATCACAATATTGGTAAAATATGTTTTACAAAGCAGGGTTTAATAAAAAGTTTTGATATGACACATCATTCTATATCGAAAAAGTCCAAATAATATATTATCCAAAAAGAGGATTGCTGTCCTCTTTTTTGTATTATTTGAAACAAAAAAATATCAATATTTTTTAGTATTTGAGTTTATAATCTAAAGAGAATATGCTATAATAGTATATAGTGTAGGTGGTAAAATGAATATAAGAGAAAAGATGTATTTACTAACTGAAGAATTGAATAAATATCGTTATGAATATTATATTCTAGATAATCCAACAGTTGATGATGCATATTATGATACAAAGTTAAGAGAACTTGAGGCTTTAGAAAAAGAGTATCCAGAGCATATCATGCCTAATTCTCCAACTTTAGAGGTTGGTTATTATGAGAAAGGCAGTTTGGATAAGATAGAGTTTAAAACACCAATGTTATCTTTAGCTAATGCATTTAATAAAGAAGAGGTTTTAGCGTTTCATAATCGTATACTAAAAGAAGGTTTTAATCCAACATATGTTTGTGAGTTAAAGATTGATGGAATTGCCTGTAATATAAGTTATAAAAATGGTGTTTTTGCTTTAGCATCAACTAGAGGGAATGGCTTGGTAGGTGAGAATGTAACTGAGAATATTAAAACAATTAAAAGTGTACCTCGTTTTATTACTGAGAATATTGATATTGAAATACGTGGAGAGGTTTATATGCCTATTAGCGTATTTGATAAAATTAATGAATTAAGAAGAAAAAATAATGAGGCTGAGTTTAAAAACCCACGTAATGCAAGTGGGGGTTCTATTCGTCAATTAGATCCTAAAGTTACAGCTAGTAGAAATCTTGATATGTTTAGTTATACGGTTGTAGAAGCTAATAAATATAATTTGAATTCGCAAATTGAAGCACTTCATTTTATTGAAAAATTGGGAATTAAAACGAATAATCATTATAAGCATTGTATGACTATCGAACAGGTATTTGACTATATAGATTATTGGGATAAAAGACGTGGTAATTTAGAATATGATACTGATGGAATTGTAATAAAAGTAAATGAGTTTAGTTTACAAGAAGAGATAGGATATACTATTAAAACACCAAAGTGGGCAATTGCTTTTAAATTTCCTGCGAAGGCTGTAGAAACAAAATTATTAGATATAGTATATACTGTTGGAAGAACTGGTAATATTACTCCAAATGCTGTTTTGGAACCAGTTATGATTGCCGGGTCATTAGTTCAAAGAGCAACTCTTAATAATGAAGATTTTGTTATAGAACGCGATATTAGAATTGGTGATTTTGTTGTTGTAGAGAAAGCAGGGGAGATAATTCCTGCTGTTAAAAGTGTGAATAAAGATAAAAGAGTTAAAGATTTAAAACCTTTTGAGATGATTGAAGATTGTCCTGTTTGTAATAGCAAATTAGAAAGAGAAATGGGTAAATCACTTCATTATTGTGTTAACCCGAATTGTAAGGGAAGAATTCTAGCATCTCTGATTTATTTTGCTTCCAAATATGGGATTGAAATAGAAACATTAGGAGAAAAATTGGTTGAAACTTTATATGACTTAGGATATATTAATAAAATTACTGATATTTATAGATTACACGAACATAAAGAAGAACTAATTAAAATAGAAGGATTAGGTATAAAAAGTGTAGAAACATTAATAGAAAATATAGAAAAAAGTAAAGATGCTCCATTAGACAAAGTAATTGCGTCTTTAGGTATTCGAAATGTAGGTTCGAAAATTTCAAAACTATTTTCTAACGAATTTAAATCTTTAAAAAATATAATGAATGCAACTTATGACGACTTCCTTAATATTAAAGAAGTGGGAGAAGTTATTGCTAAGAGTGCATATAATTACTTTTCTGATAACAAGGAATTAATTAATGAACTGATTAGTTTAGGGATTAATCCAGTAATGATTATGGATGATAGTAACGGAATATTTAAAAATATGACTATTGTATTAACTGGGAAATTAGAAAAGTTTACTAGAGATGAAGCAACAAAAATAATTGAAGCAAATGGTGGCAATGTTTCTAGTTCAGTTAGTAAAAAGACAAATTTTGTTGTTTGCGGTAGTGATGCTGGAAGTAAAAAAGAAAAAGCCCTAAAGCTTGGAGTAAAAATTATTGACGAAGATGAATTTATGGAGATGTGTAAATAATGCAAAAATATATTGATATTAAAGGGGCTAGAGAGAATAATCTGAAGAACCTTAATTTAAAGCTTCCGAAAGATAAATTAATAGTAATGACGGGCTTAAGTGGGAGTGGAAAAACCTCGCTTGCTTTTGATACTATTTATGCAGAGGGGCAAAGAAGATATGTTGAAAGTTTATCAGCTTATGCTAGACAATTTTTAGGGAATGTTGATAAGCCTGATGTTGATAGTATTGAAGGGTTATCTCCTGCTATTGCTATTGATCAAAAAACAACAAATAAAAACCCTAGATCAACTGTAGGTACAATTACTGAAATTCATGATTATTTAAGACTATTATACGCAAGGATTGGTAAGGCATATTGCCCCACTCATAATGTTTTAATCGAATCGCAGTCAATTGATCAAATTATTAATCATATTTTTGAACATGAAGAGGAAAGTCATATTATTGTTATGAGCCCTATTGTTTCCGGACAAAAGGGAAGACACGAAAAAGTATTTGAACTTGTTCAAAAAGAAGGTTACACTAGAGTTAGAATTGATAAGGAAGTTGTGGATTTAAGTGAAGAAATCAACTTAGACAGAAACATAAGACACTCAATCGAGGTTGTTGTTGATAGAATTAAGTTAAGAGAAAGTTCACGATCAAGATTATTTGCTTCCATAGAAGCAGCTCTTAAAATGGGTGAAGGAAGAGTTATTGTTGAAATTAATGGTCATGAACATATGTTTAGTGAGCATTTGGCTTGCCCGCATTGTGATTTTTCTATACCAAAATTAGAACCAAGATTATTTTCATTTAATTCACCATTTGGTGCTTGTGATGAATGTAAAGGTCTCGGTTTTCTCCAAAGGATTGATTATGATTTGCTTGTGACAAATCCAGATAAATCGATTAGAGATGGGGCTATAAGATATTTAAAAAATATTGTAGATACTGAAAATATTGAATGGCAAACTTTCTCTATTCTTGCAAAACATTATGATATTGATTTGGATAAACCATATCAAGATTTAAGTGATTTACAAAAAGAAGTTATTATGTATGGTTCTAAAGAACCAATTCGTTATGAAATCACTTCAAGAGGAAATATTACTTTTAATAAGAATCACAAAATTGAAGGTATTGCTAGTTTAATAGAAAGACGTTATAAAGAGACGACTTCGAGTTTTGCTCGTGATTATTATAATTCATATTTGAATGATTATGAATGTCCAAAGTGTCATGGAAAAAAATTATCTGAAATGGCATTAAGTGTTAAAATTGCTGATAAAGATATAGACGCAATATCATGTATGACAATTATTGAAGCAAAAGATTTTTTTGATAATTTAATTCTTAGTGATACAGATTACAAGATTGGTGATTTAGTTTTAAGAGAAATTAAAGAGAGATTACGATTTTTAATTGAAGTAGGTCTTGATTATTTGACACTTAATCGTGCTGCTGGATCATTATCTGGTGGTGAAGCGCAAAGAATTAGACTTGCAACGCAAATAGGTTCTAGACTATCTGGAGTATTATATGTTTTGGATGAGCCTTCAATTGGTCTTCATCAAAGAGACAATGATCGATTAATTGGTGCTTTAAAAAACATGAGAGATTTGGGTAATACATTAGTTGTTGTTGAGCATGATGAAGACATAATGCGTCAATCTGATTTCTTAGTTGACATTGGTCCTGGTGCTGGAGTTCATGGTGGAGAAGTAGTTGCTTATGGTACACCTGATGAAGTTATGAGAAACAAGAATAGTATCACTGGGAAATATTTGTCAGGAGAACTAAAGATTGATATACCTAAAGCACGCCGTGAAGGAAATGGGAAATTTATTGAAATAATTGGAGCAAGAGAAAACAATCTAAAGAATATTGATGTAAAGATTCCTTTAGGAAAGTTAGTTCTTGTTACTGGTGTTAGTGGTAGTGGTAAATCAACTTTAGTCAATGAGATTCTTGTAAAAACAGTTCAAAGAAATTTATATCGATCAAAAGCAACTCCTGGTGCTTGTGATAAAGTATTAGGTTTAGAAAATATTGATAAAATTATTGAAATTGATCAATCACCAATTGGAAGAACTCCAAGAAGTAATCCAGCAACATATACTGGTGTGTTTGATCCGATTAGAGATTTGTTTACAGAGACAATTGAATCTAAGATGAGAGGTTATAATAAAGGTAGATTTTCATTTAACGTCAAAGGCGGAAGATGTGAAACTTGTTCTGGTGATGGAGTTATAAAAATCGAAATGCATTTTTTACCAGATGTATATATTCCTTGTGAAGCTTGTAATGGGACACGTTATAATAGTGAGACCTTAGAAGTGAAGTATAAAGGAAAAAGTATATATGATGTTCTTGAAATGACAGTTGATGAAGCTTGCGAAGTTTTTGAAAACATCCCTTCAATCAAACCAAGAATGGATACTATAAAGAATGTTGGATTAGGATATGTTAAATTAGGACAAAGCGCTACTAGTTTATCTGGAGGTGAAGCTCAAAGGGTAAAACTTGCTAGTGAATTATACAAGAAAATTACTCCTTCTACATTATATGTTTTAGATGAACCTACTACTGGTTTACATAGTGAGGATATCAAGCACTTGTTAGGTGTTTTAAATTATATAGTTGATCAAGGGGCTACAGTTATTATTATAGAGCATAATCTTGATGTCATAAAACAAGCTGACCATATAATTGATTTGGGACCAGATGGTGGCTATAGAGGTGGTAATGTTATATTTTCAGGTAGTGTTGAAGATATTGTCAACTTCAAAGGTTCTTATACAGGAGAATATCTTAAGAGAGTATTAAAATAGAATGTGATTTTCACATTCTATTTTAATATTTCAAAACAATACTATGAAATATACCATGAAATATGGTATAATAATATAGACGTAAAAATATATTACATACTAATACAAAGGGTGTTATTTATGAAGAAAAATAAAAAAAATAAGATTCCTGATGAGAAAGAAAAGAAAATTCAGGAAGCAAAAGAGGAAATAGAAAAAATGCTTAAAGACGCTGAAGAACAATTAGGCGTTGATCGTAAGAATGTTAAGGTAATAAAAATAAAAATGCCACAAAGAACATTTAAGTATTTCATTTCAGATTTTATTACTACAATACTTTTAAATGTTTTGCTAGTATTGAGTTTGAGTGGTTATTTAGAGTGGACAAATAATGCTAATCCATTAGATTTAATGCTATTTGCTTTAGTTTATTCGGGCTTTGATATAATCTTGCGAAATATTATTAATTTCTTTTTTCCTAGTTTAATAATTAAAACAATCGGGTTAATTAATTTTATACCACCAATTTTTTCAATATTCTTAGTTACAATTTTAACAAGGATAGTTGTTATTAAATCGGTAGGTAGACTAATCTTTTTATTTATGTGTTTAATTATTATGAGAATTGTTGTTAAAAAAGTAATAGCTAATTATAGGAGGGCATAATATGAATGAAAGAGTAACAGTTAGAGATTGCGTTGAAGAGCTTAAAATGGAAGTAATTAGTGGAGAAGAATACTTGGATAGAGATGTTACTAAATCATTTTTATCTAGACCAGGTGTTGAGATATATGCTGATTATTTTACATTCTATGAAAAAGACAGAATTCAAGTTATGGGTAGTAAAGAGTTTAATCTCTATACAATGTTAACTGAAAAGGAACAAGATGACAGATTAAGAAAACTATTTGAAGGTAATCCACCGGCATTTGTTTTTACAAAACATGTAACTGAAATTCCTGAGAAGTTTATTGAGTTTTCAAATAAATATTGTATACCAATTTTAAAATCAAATCTTACAACAACAGCTTTAACTGGTGATTTATCGACATTTTTATCAGACGCTGGGGCAATTACAAAAAGTGTTCATGGAGTTATGATGGACGTTAATGGTGTTGGTGTTCTTATCAAAGGAAAAAGCTTTGTAGGTAAAAGTGAATCGGCATTAGAGTTGCTATATCGTGGACATACATTAGTCAGTGATGATAGAGTTGAAGTATATCAATTAGAAGTTGGTACTGTATTTGGTAAAACTCCAAAAATGACTGAAAGACTTATGGAGGTTCGAGGCCTGGGTTTAATTGATGTAGTCGATTTATTTGGAGTTACAGCTTTTAGAAAGAAAAAGAAAGTAATGTTAATTGTTGAATTAGTTAAGTGGGATCAAAGCAATCCATATAATCGTTTAGGAATTGATGAAGAAACTGAGAAAGTTTTTGATACTTTAATTCCTAAAGTTACTATTCCTGTTCAACCAGGAAGAAACATTGCTACTTTAATTGAAGTTGCTGCAATGAACTGGCGTTTGAAGAGCTTTGGCAGAAATGTTGCAAAAGAATTTGTTGATAAATTAAATCGCGTAGTAAAAGGAGTAGATAAGCAATGATGTTTTTATATGACCACAGTAGTATTGAGCCTTATGGTGAGTTTGTTATAAGATTTAGTGATGATTTTGGAATCAGATGGTATGGGTTCTTAATTATGTTAGGAGCATTAACTGCTTATTTCGTTGGAACTTTAGGTGCCAAGAAGCTTAATGTAAAAAAAGAATTATTATTAGATGGTTTTATTTGGGGATTACTTCTTGGAGTAATTGGAGCAAGACTATGGTATGTTTTATTTAACTTAGATAGTTTTTCTAATCCACTACATATTATAACTAGATTTACAGATGGTGGATTAGCAATTCATGGTGGTATATTTGTTGGTGCAATATATGCATATTTCTATTGTAAAAAACACAAAATCAACCCTTTTAAAATTGCAGAATTATTATTCCCAGGCTTTATGATTGGCCAAGCTTTTGGTAGATGGGGTAATTTTATGAATCAAGAAGCGACCGGTGGACTTGTTCCGGGATATCCTAACTTAGATGCCCAAAGAGAGTGGTTTTCAAGTAAATTGATTCCTGATTTTATAACTAATCAAATGTATTTTGGTAGTGGGTCTACCTCTTCAACAAACCCACAAGTAGGATACTATCATCCAACATTCTTGTATGAATCATTATGGAATGTGGTTGGTCTAGCAATTGTGTTATTACTTAGAAAATTTTCCAAAAAATATTGGGTTGGAGATGCAATGTTCTTTTATTTAGTATGGTATTCAATAGGTAGATACTTTATTGAAGGTATGAGAACTGACTCAATGTATGCGGGTAGTTTAAGAACAGCACAAGTTGTTTCAATCGTATTAATTATTGTAGGTATTGTTGGATTTATATTAAGAAGAGTATATCGTGTTTATCCAATGAGTTACTTAAATTTTAATGAGGAAGTTAAATGATTATTGCATTTGATGTAGATGGAACACTACTGGATACATATGAGCATATTAGGGCGACTTATATAAAGGTGTTTAATAAATATTTACCGGAATATAAATATACTGAAGAGGAGATAAAGTCTTTTTTTGGTCCGCCGCTTCCAGATACATTCAATAGTATTGTTCATGATGATAATTTAACCGAGTTTTTATGTGATAGATATCGAGATATATCTAAAAGTATTATTAAAGAATATTTAAAAGTGTACCCTGGAACTCATGAGGTTTTAAACCTATTGAAAAAAGAGGGTTATAAACTAGCAGTAGTTTCAAATAAGCAAAAGAGCGCAATTCTAGATGGTTTTAAGGTGGTTGGTTTAGATAATGTCTTTGACTTAATCATTGGTTATGATAGTGTAGTCAATCCAAAACCTGATCCTGAAGGAATTAGAAAGATAGAAAAGCACTATAATGATAAGTGTATTCTTGTTGGTGATTCTTTATTTGATATTGAAACAGCAAAAAATGCAAATATTAAAAGTATCGGTGTAACTTTTGCTTTAACAACTAAACAACAATTATTAGATGTTGGAGCAGATATGGTTATTGATAGTTTTGAGGAATTAATTAGTGCAATAAAGGAGTTGGAAAAATGATATATGATTCAGTGATTATTGGTGCAGGTCCTGCAGGACTGACTGCAGCAATATATTTATTAAGAAGTAATTTAAAAGTGGCGATTATCGAAGAAGCAGTTCCAGGTGGACAAATGGGTAATACGTACAAGATTGACAATTATCCAGGATTTGAGTCTGTTGATGGGTTTACGCTAGCAACTAATATGTATATGCAGGTAATGAATTTAGGTGCAGAACATATTGCAGATAAAGCTGTTGAGATTACGAAAACAGAGCATGGTTTTGATGTTATGTTATCAGAATCTGTTGTTAAGGGAAAAACCGTGATTATCGCAACGGGAATGAAAAATCGTCGTTTAGGTATTCCAAGTGAAACTAAATATGCAGGTAAAGGTGTTTCTTGGTGTGCTATTTGTGATGGTAATTTTTATAAAGGCATGGATGTTGCTGTTTTAGGTGGAGGAAATTCTTCTTTAGAAGAAAGTTTATATTTATCAGGAATAGTTAGGAAGGTTTATTTGATTCATCGCCGAAATGAATTTAGAGGAGAAGACTTTTTAGTTAATAAAGTCAAAAATACTCCTAATATTGAATTGGTTTTAAGCGAAGAAGTAAAAGAACTACATGGCGGAGAATTCCTTGAAAAAATCGAACTAAAAAGTGGACGTGTTCTTGAAGTTAGCGGGTTATTTGAATATATTGGTTATTTACCAAATTCTGAATTAGTTAGAAAATTCGATGTAGTAGACGAGCAAGGATATATTATTACAGATGAATCTTTCGCAACAAAAATAGAAGGACTATTTGCTGCTGGTGATATTGTTAGGAAAAACGTGCGTCAAATAGTTACTGCAGTAAATGATGGAGCTATTGCAGCTTTAGCTGTTGCAAAGTGTTGTCGTTAATATGTCATTTTCTCAGGATGTAAAAAGAGAAATCACAACAATTGAAACTAATTTTGAAGGCTATAAAGCTGAACTTTATGGTATAACAAAATTAAAATCAAGTTTAGTGATTTCTAATCGAAAGTTAAATTTAGAATATGTTACTAGCAATATTTCACTTGCTCGCCGTATTGTATTTTTACTGAAAAAAATCTTTGAGGTTAATGTCGATATTCTAACTAAAGAACAAAATAAACTTGATTATAAAAAGCTATATTATATAATAGCAAGAGATGATGTTAATAAAATATTAGAAAGTCTAGATCTTCTAAACGAAGAAATGAGTTTCAAATATGAAGTATCAAATAATTACAATAATTATAAGGCCTCTGTGATTCGTGGTATGTTTTTAGCCAAAGGATCGATTAATGATCCAGCAAAATCTAATTATCATTTAGAGATTGTGTGCAACGAAAAAGAAGAAGTAGAGTTCATTAAGAACACACTAAAGGAGTTTGGAGTTACTACAAAAAGTGTTGAAAGAAGAAAAGGAATAGTTGTTTACATTAAGAAGGCCGATCAAATAGGGGACTTCCTTAAATATATAGGTGCAACAAGTTTATTGTTTCATTTTGAAAATGAGAGAATAAAACGAGATTTAAACAATGTTATAAATCGAGTTATGAATTGTGATATGGCAAACTCTGATCGGACTCAAAAATCTGCAGATCGTCAGTTAGAAGCAATAGATTTAATTGAAAAAAACCTAGATGTAGCTTCATTATCACTCAGGTTACAAGATGCAATTAAACTAAGAAAAGCCCTACCTGATTCATCACTGAGTGAGATTAGTGAGGCTAGTTATGAAACAATAGGTAGATATATATCAAAATCTGGTTTGAGCCACTGTTTTAAAGATTTAGAGACTCTAGCACAGACAATAAAAAAATAAGAGCCTAAGCTCTTATTTTATATCTTTAAAATTAAAGAATTCACTAAATTCAACATCTAACTGTTCAACCAATTTATGAAGAGTTTTAATGCTTACATTATTTTCGGCATTTTCTATTCTAGATATTTGATTTCTATCTATACCAACTTTCATAGCTAGGTCTAGTTGTGACATTTTATGTTCTTTACGTAACTGCTTGGTTCTTGCAGCTATAAATAATAATAATTCTTCGAAGGTAGCCATAATTATTTGAGAATCCTTTCATCTTTTTTAACTATAATAATTAAAAATTCAACTTATGAAAACAACTCAAATGTGTCAAAAAAGGAGTATGTTATGAAATCTATAGGAGTAGACATTGTAAAAAACAGTCGATTTAAATCATTTTTAAATGATAACAGAAAAATATCTAGAATCCTTTCGACTAAGGAGATTGCTGTTTTATCTAGCATTAGTAATGAAGTAAAACAGATTGAATATATTGCTAGTAGGTTTTGTGTAAAGGAAGCTTTATTTAAAGCCGGGATTAAAGAAGACTTCAATTTAATTTCGGTTTTAAATCATGAGGATGGGAAACCTTATATTGAAGGAGATTTTGTTGATAATATTCAAATTAGTATTAGTCACGAAGAAGAATATACAATTGCATTTGCTATTGTATTCTAGCATAAATTTTAATGATAAATAAATAAAAAACAAAAAGTCTTGATAAAAATGATTTTATTTAGTATAATGTAATAGTCAATTTTATGGCTATGCCTTAGAAAGGAGTTAGGTTTTTAAGTTAACTTAAAAACAAGTTGTATGAGTAAAAATGCTAAGAAATTAAAAAACTTTAATCTTAAACTAATTAGTTTCTATACTATTATTAGTTTATTCACGGTTGCATTTATTGCAATACTTGTATTGCTTTTCATTGAATCTAGACCTTTTGAGGACTATGATGACATAAAAGAGGCTAATTTAACATTAGCAGGAGAAGAACTGTTTACTAATAAAAAAGCTAATGATTATTTTGTATATATTTATACAACTGATATGGATAATAACAAAGTAGATACATTCAAGGCTGAAGAATTAAAACCAATTATTTTTAATTATTTTAATTTCGTGAAACTAAATTCAAGAAAAGACGGTATCATTCCAATTTACGGATTTGATGTGAGTATTTCGTATAATCGTACGGTTGTAAGCAATTCTAACTCAAATAACGAAATTGGCGGATTTGATAATTTCAAAGTCAATGAAACAGATTTACCAATGCTTGTTAGAATAAGTAATGGTACTGTTAGCACTCGTACTATTACATCCAATGATATCCAAAAATCAATTCAAACAGCTACTGATAACTTCAATAATGTTAGATTTGAAGCGATTATATCTAGGCGAGAAGACATACTAGTTTTCTAGTTTGAGCTTTTCAAAAAGACTTGACAAACAACTAATGAAAGTGTAATATAATACAGGCATGGAGTAGTACTCAAGCGGCTGAAGAGGTGCCCCTGCTAAGGGTATAGACCGGGAAACTGGTGCGAGGGTTCAAATCCCTCCTACTCCGCCATTTTATACATTTTCTATTTAACCAAAAACGAAATTTAAACATTTAAAAAGGTTGGTGATTTATATCATCAACTTTTATTTTTATGAAAGGAAATAAGAAATGGGTAAAAAATTAATTGAACTGAAGAATATCACCAAATCATTTGATGAAGATGTAGTTGTTGATAATCTAAATCTATACATCAATGAAAATGAATTTATTACATTAGTGGGTCCTTCAGGCTGTGGGAAAACAACAACACTTAGAATGATAGGTGGATTTGAGACTCCCGAAGTTGGAGAAATTATTTTGAATGGTGAGGTAATTAACAATTTACCAGCTTATCATCGACCAATAAATACTGTTTTTCAACGTTATGCTTTATTTCCTCATTTAAACGTTTATGATAATGTTGCCTTCGGTCTAAGAAACTTTAATCGTCAGTTTGAAGAACTAAAAAGTGATGTTCGTAAAACATATGAAGATGAAAAAAGGGAATTATTGACTAGATTTAAAAATTCTTCAACATCTAAAGATGATAAGAATGAAATTAAATATCGCTTAAAGGAAATCAAAAAAGAAATTGAAAATAAAATCTATGACGAAAAACAAAAACTAATTGAAATTAAATATAAAGAAATAGACGAAAGATATACAAGAAAGATCAATAATCTTGAAAATCTTATTTCTATAGAAGAAAATAAAACTAAAGAAGTAGAGAAAGCTAAAGAAGATTTAGATTTATTAAACGAAAAAATTTCTTTAGAGATTTCTAAAAATAAATTATTTAAAAGCAAAGTATTATCGAAGTATGATAAAGAAAAGAAAGCTTTAGAATATGTGGCATATGAAACAAGACTTGATGAATTAAATAAAGAATTGAAAGAAACAGAAAAAAGAAGAGTTGAAGAAGAAAAGAAAGCAAAGTCATTGATGATGAGTAAACATCATATTGATGAAGCTGTTAGAGATGTTTTAAAACTTGTAAAACTAGAAGGATTAGAAAATAGAAAAGTTACTTCCTTGAGTGGTGGGCAACAACAACGTGTTGCAATTGCTCGTGCTGTTGTTAATAAACCCAAGATATTGCTTCTTGATGAACCTTTAGCAGCACTTGACTTAAAGCTAAGACAAAATATGCAATATGAACTTAAGGAGATGCAAAGAGAATTAGGAATAACATTTATCTTTGTAACTCATGATCAAGAAGAAGCTCTGACTATGAGTGATACGGTAGTAGTAATGAACAAAGGTGTTATTCAACAAATAGGCACACCTGAGGATATTTACAATGAACCCAAAAATCGCTTTGTGGCTGGGTTTATTGGTGAGAGCAATATAATCAGAGGAAAGTATCTATCTAACAAACAAGTTGAATTTATGGGCTCTGTTTTCGATTGTGTGGATGAGAACTTTATAGATGGTGAGCTTTGTGATGTAGTTATACGTCCAGAAGATTTTGATATTGTCCCAATTGAAAAAGCAAAATTAGTTGGAGTAGTTGATGCTATTATATTTAAAGGTGTTCATTTTGAGATATGTGTTATTGTTGATGGAAAAGAATTAGTACTACATCAATATGAAAACCCAAAAGTTGGTTCTAAAATTGGTTTAAATGTAGATCCTTATGAAATTCATTTGATGAAGGTAGACGTAAATGAAGAGATTTAGTAATCTAGCTGTACCATACAAAATATGGATGTATGTTCTAGTAGTTATTCCAATAGCACTTATGATATTCTTATCATTTTCAAGTTCTAATGGATTTGATTTACAAGGGGCTAGCTTTACTTTTAAGAACTTTATTGAAATAACTAATCCAACATATTTAAAAGCTTTTATTAATTCAATGGAGTTTTCATTTATAGCTACAGTTATTTGTTTATTAATTGGATATCCAGTAGCATATATAGTTGCAACATCTAAAATATCAAACAAATATTTAGTTTTATTGATATTAATACTACCAATGTGGACTAATATGTTATTACGTTTAAAGGTTATTCAAATAATTAGTCAACCTAATGGATTCTTATATAATACATTAGGGATTAGTTTTGACTTTTATGGAACAAAAGAAGCTGTAATATTGGGAATGATTTTAATGTATTTACCATTTATGATTTTCCCTATTTATACAGTTTTAGATAAAATGGATAAATCATTACTAGAAGCTAGTCAGGATTTGGGTGCTAGCAAAATTAAATCATTTTTGAAAGTTACATTCCCTTTATCATTAAAGGGAGTGACAAGCGGAATAATTATGGTTTTCTTACCTTGTGCGATGGGATTTACAATATCAGATATATTGGGTGGAGGTAATATCCAGTTAATAGGTAATATTGTAGAGAGATTTTTCAAAGTTGCAAATAATTACAATCTAGGAAGTTTAATTTCTTTGATAATCATTGTTTTAGTATTAGGATCTTTATTCATCATCAGCAAAGTTGATGAGGAAGGAGAGACATTATTATGAACGCAGTTATTAAAGTTGGTATTCCCAGAAGAAAGATTGTACAAGGGAAAATTATTACAATACTAAAGTGGACCTTTTTTGGATTTGTAGTTTTCTTACTATATTTTCCAATACTTTATATTATTATACAATCTTTTAATCAAAGTACAACTGGATCTAGTTTTACCGGATTTACATTTGATTGGTATAAAAAGATGCTAGATAACAGGGATCTTATGAGATCAATTACTGTTACTATCTCAATGGCCATCTTTTCTACAATCATCGCTGTAGTTTTTGGTACTATTTCTGCAATCGGTATTAATTCTTTAAATAAGAAAAAAAGAAAAAGAATAATCCTTTTAAACAATGTTCCTGTTTTAAATGCAGACATTGTTACTGGTGTATTCTTAATGCTTATGTTCCAAATTGTGGCAATTGCCTTGCCAGGTGTTCCAGTTTTTGGTTATTATACAATGCTATTTGCTCATGTTTTC
>JBAYTC010000011.1:0-31911 GCA_041675825.1 Bacilli bacterium
AATGTTTTCATTAACATCAGTTGGAGATGACAATCCAAAGTAAATAACACCTTCGGCAGCATTAACGTTATGATCATATCCATACACATTATCAACAACTACGTTTTTAACAGGAGTAGATGCATATAATTGACCTTTATCTTGTAAACTAACGCCATCAAGAGTAAATCCATCAACACCACTAATTGTAAATTTAGCTTTAATAATTGCTTCATTTCCTCTTTCACCATCAACTGCGCTAATTCCTTCATTTGGTCCAATAAATTTTACTCCATCGGCAGCTATTGTTAAATCAGTTGTGTATGTTCCTGCTTTAATATAAACAATTACATTATCAACTAATTTTGAAGAAATTTCTGATAAAGTGTTAAAAGCATTAACACCTTCAATGAATAATTCATCATTATGCACTACAATAGCATCATCAGTCAACTCTTGATCAACAAGTAAGTTATCGCTTAACTCATCAACTGTAACAGTGAAATTATGTTTAATAGTTTCATCATATGTTGAAGTTGCTGTTATTACAACAGTTCCAACAACTAATCCTGTAAAGTTTCCTTCTTGGTCAATTGTACCATTAGTTTCATTATCTACACTCCATGTAACTGATTGTTCAGCAGTGCTTGGAGTAACTGTCGCGCTAAACTTTATAGCAAAGTCTTTTGGAGCTTTTGCTGGACCAGTTATAACTACTGATTCAACAGGCACTTCTTTAACTTGTACAGTTTTTGTTGACTTAATAGTAGTTTTTTCTGTAGAAGTTGCAGTAATTACAACAGTTCCTACTTTAATAGGAGTTAATACTCCATTCTCACTAATTGTAGCAACAGTTTCATTATCAACTGACCAAGTTACAGTTTGAACTGCCAAAGCTGGATCAATTACTGCTGTATAAGTAGAAGCAACACCAATTATTACTTCTTCACCACCAGTAATGGTGATTCCACTTGGATCTGGTAAAACAACTGCAACTGTTAAATCTTTTTTAATAGTATTTTCTTTAACAGAAGTAGCTGTTATAACTACAGTACCAACTTTTACTGGAGTTAATTTTCCAGTTGCATCAATTTTTGCAACGGTTTGATCATCAACACTCCATGTAACATCTTGATCAACAGGACTAGGGAGAACTGCAGCAGAATAGTTTGCAGTAGTTCCCATCACAACTTGTGCAGGCCCAGTGATACTTACAGATTCAACATCTGGCATGGTAACTGTTACAGAAATGTCCACCTTTAAATCTGAGTCTTTAATACTTACAGTAACTTTAGCTATACCAACACTGACAGCAGTAATTTTTCCATCAGAAACAGTTACTATGCTTTCGTTGTTAGAAGCCCATTCTACTGTGCCTTTACTCTTTACCAGAGTTATTGTAATTTCTTGTCCAACAACCATTGATTGTGTTTTGTCTTCTTCTTTAACTTCAAGAACATGCTTGCTTCCACAACCAGCAACTGTGAACACTGAAACAAATAATAGTAATAGTGTAATTATTTTTTTCATTCACTATTTATTAACCCTTTTGACATATTGGGTGTATTTTGGGTTAATTTCCTCCTTATATAAATATTCCCCAACATGTAAGCGTTTTGCCATACATATTATAACATTTTTACTTTATAAAAGTAACCCCCAAATTATAAATAATCTAATTATTTATTCTTTTTTTATAAAAATCCTAATTGACATATGTATATTTTATAAGTATAATTAGTTAGTTTTAAAAATAAATGAGGTAAGTTATGGATAAATATTTAGAAATATTGAGACTGATGTCTCATGTTAATCATAGATTTAAAAATACAATGAGAAAAAGAACTCTAGAGTTAGGAATCAAGGATTCATTTAGACCATTTATGTATCATATTTGTAGGAATGAAGGATTAAGTCAGACTGAATTAGTATGTTTATTAGGCTTTAAAGCACCAACAGTTAGTCTTACATTAGATCAACTTGAATCTCATGGTTATATTTTACGTAAAGTTGATGATAAAGATCAAAGAATGATTAGAATATACCCAACTAGTAAAATGCTTAAAACAGATGAAATGCTAACTAAACTTGCAATAAAAACAAGTGAAGAATTTTTAAAAGACTTAACTGAAGAAGAATTAGAAGTAAGCAAGAGTATTCTTATAAAAATTAAGGGAGACACTTTGTAGAATGAAAATTTTTGGATATTTAAAAAAATATAAAATTCAAGCAATATTAGCACCAGTGTCGATGCTAATAGAAGTGTTGATGGATTTATTTCTTCCTGTTTTTATGGCTGTAATTGTTAATTTTGGAATATTACAATATGATTACTCATCAGCAAAAGGGTTACAAAAACTGATTATTAATATAGCTGGTTTACCAACCAATCATATTACTTTAATAATATATGTGGGAATAATGATGATTGTTGCAACAATCATTGGTGGTGTTTTTGGTGTTCTATCTGGCGTTTTTACAAATATAGCTGCTCAAAATTATGGAAATGATTTACGAGTAGATGTTTTTAAACATATTATGAATTTGTCTTTTGAACAAACAGATGAGTTCTCAACAGGTAGTTTGGTAACTAGAATTACTAATGATATAACCCAAATTCAAAATATTGTTTCTATGTCAATGCGAATGATAATAAGAACTCTAGTTCAGTTTATAGGAGGCATATATTTCTTACTGGCAATCAAAACGTCTTTTGGAGTGGTTTTATTAGTTTCACTACCGCTATTAACGGTACTTATTGTTTTCTTTTTAATGAAAGCAGGACCATTGTTTAAAAGAGTTCAAGTACAAGTTGATGATGTTAATGCTATTCTACAAGAAAATGTCAGTGGTACCAGAGTAATAAAAGCATATGTAAAAGAGAACTATGAAATTAATAGGTTTGATAGAAGTAATAAAGAATTATATGCGGTTAATTATAAGGTTTTAAGAATCCTTAGTTTAATAAGTCCATTTATGAATTTGTTTATGACAGGATCAATTGTTGCAGTTATGGTAATCGGTGGAACTAACATTATTAAAGATTTTGATAATGGAGTAATGGGGGCAATTAGAACTGGAGATTTGATGGCTTCAATAAATTATATGGCAATGATTCTTAGTGGGTTCTTAATGTTTGCAATGATGAGTCAATTTATTGTTAGAGGAATGGCTAGTGTAAGAAGAGTTAATGATGTTTTAAATTCAGAAAACACAGTTAAAAGTAGTAATTTGGTAAAATCTTCAAGAAACGGAGAAATTGAATATAAAAATGTTTCTTTTTATTACCCAAACACATCAAAGGAAAATGTCCTTTCAGATATCAATTTAAATATATCTAGAGGTCAAAAAATAGGTATTTTAGGTGTTACTGGAAGCGGTAAAACATCACTTGTTAATTTATTACCTAGGTTTTATGATGCAACAGAAGGCGATG
Organism: Bacilli bacterium; assembly: GCA_041675825.1. Classification (GTDB taxonomy): domain Bacteria; phylum Bacillota_I; class Bacilli_A; order ML615J-28; family CAG-698; genus JAEYQM01. The sequence goes on from JBAYTC010000011.1 coordinate 3,416, forward strand.
TTTTAATAGATGGAGTAAATGTTAAAGAATATGACTTGGAGTATTTACGAAAAAAAGTCACAATTGTTCTTCAAAAAACGGAATTATTTTCCGGATCAATACTTGATAATATTAAATGGTCTAATAAAAATGCTTCTTTTGAAGAAGTAGAAGAAGCAGCAAGAATTGCTCAAGCAGACACATTTATTAAAGATTTTGATGAAGGTTACAATACTGTTGTTGTACAAAAAGGGACGAGTTTAAGTGGTGGACAAAAGCAAAGAATTGCAATTGCAAGAGCAATAATTACTAACCCAGAGATTTTAATATTTGATGACTCCACATCAGCATTAGATTTGAAAACAGAAGCTTCTTTATATAAAGAACTATATAGCAAACTAAAAGATACAACAATGATAATAATAGCTCAAAGAATTGCAAGTGTTAAAAATTTAGATAAAATTGCAATTGTTCATGAGGGCAGGATAGTAGATTTTGATAATCATCAAAACTTGATTACATATTCTAAAATTTACCAAGATATTTATAATTCACAATTAAAGAAAGATGGTGATTTGAATGGCAAATAATAAACCTCAAAGTTCACAACCGTCTAGACATCAAGGAATGCATGCTAGAATTATGATGCAAAAACCTAAAAACATGAAAGAAACTCTAAAAAAGCTAATTAAGTATTTTGGGTATAAGAAATACTTAATTTTTACAATGATTCTTTTAGTTTTTATAGCTTCATTTGTAAGTGTTATTGCTCCAATAATGCAGGCTTCAGCAATAGAAGCTATTACCATTAGTAATGGAGAATTGAGTCAATATAAGTTTTTTCAAGATATTATTGGCAATCTTATTAATAAAGAATATATGTATATAAATGGTGCTTTTAATGGTAAGGACTTCTTTTTCCCTTTTATAATAATATTGGGATTATTATATTTGCTTAGTGCTATCCTTAATTACTTTACGCAAAGAATTGGAGCTAAAATATCTCAGACATTTGTATTTAAAATGAGAAGTGATTTATTTAAAAGAATTGTATATCTACCTGTTAAGTTTATTGATAATAATTCACATGGCGATATTATGAGTCGGATGACAAATGATGTTGAAAATGTAAGTAATGCATTAAGTCAAGCCTTGTCTTCATTGATTTCTGGTTTTTTAACAATAATTGGAACATTGTTTATAATGTTTTACTATAATTGGTTTTTAGGAATAATAACATTTGTTTCTGTTTTATCAACAATTCTCATTAGTCAATTATTAACTAAAAAGATGGGGTTTTATTTTAGAAAACGTTCAGTCTTGTTAGGTGAACTGAATGGTCATGCTGAGGAGATGATAACAGGATATAAGACAATTAAAGCATATTCAAAAGAAAAAGACTCTGAAGAGGTCTTTGAAAATATTTCTAAAGATTATACAAAGGTATCAATTATGGGTGACATATGGGGTGGCTCTATGGGACCAATGATGAACCTTATATCGAATCTAACATATTTAATTGTAGCAATAAGTGGTGCATTAATTATGGTTAATAAACCATTTAATATAATTTTGTCTGTTGGAACAATTTCTTTATTTCTAACTTCAGTTCATCAATTAACAAGACCTATCAATCAAATAGCAAATTTGGTTGGCCAAGTCATTACAGCTTTAGCTGGAGCTGAAAGAGTGTTTGAGGTTATAGAGGAAAATAGTGAAGTAGATGATGGAAATATTGTCCTAACAAAAGAAAATGTAGTTGGCAATATTGAATTTAAAAATATTAATTTTAATTATATTCCAGAAGAAGAGGTTTTAAGGGGATTCTCGTTAAGTATAAAACCTGGTGAAAAAATTGCTTTAGTTGGTGCAACTGGAAGTGGTAAGACTACAGTTGTTAATTTGCTTATGCGATTTTATGAATTAGATGAGGGCGAAATACTTATTGATGGAATAAATATTAAAGATATTAAAAAAGAATATCTAAGAAAAGCAATAGCAATTGTTTTACAAGATACAGTATTATTTAAGGACACAATAGCTAATAATATTAAATATGGTAATGATAGTGCAACATTTGATGAAATCAAAAATGCAGCAATTTTAAGTAATGCGAACTATTTTATTAGAAAATTGTCTAATAAGTATGATACAATATTAAGTGAAAGTGGATCAAATATATCGCAAGGCCAAAGACAATTAATATCAATTGCTAGAGCCATTCTAGCTGATCCCAAGATACTTATTCTAGATGAAGCAACCTCAAGTGTAGATACCAGAACGGAAAAAAATATTCAAGATGCTATGCTTAATTTAATGAAAAATAGAACAAGTATAATAATAGCTCATAGATTATCAACAATAAGAGATGCAAACAAGATAGTTGTTATGGATAAGGGAAGTATTGTTGAGGTAGGAAATCATGAAGAATTGCTATCAAAAAAAGGCAAATATTATGATTTGTATATGACTCAATTTGCAGGTAAAGAAATATAGAGGAGTAATTATGAAAGCATTGGTTCTTATGGATTCATTTAAAGGGTCTATTTCTTCTAAAAAGCTTAATAAAATTGTAGAGGAAGAGTTAAATAATAAAAACATTTCAACAATTTCATTTCCAGTTAGTGATGGAGGTGAAGGTTTCTTAGAAACTCTTAATCTAAAAAATTATAAGTATTTATATGTTAAAAATGGTGATTTAAAAGATGAAAAACTTTATTACTGTTATTTTGGTGATAATGCTTATATAGAATTAGCTGTAGTATGTGGGATGAGTAATTCATTAATAAAAAACCCAATGTATACTTCTACTTATGGTGTAGGTGAACTTATTAAAGATGCTAAAAAATCAGGATTTAAAAACATATACTTAGGAATTGGCGGGAGTAGCACTAATGATTTAGGTTTGGGTATTATTGAAGCCTTAGGGGGACGATTTTATTGCAATAATGAATTAGTAGAATATATTACCGGTAAGGACTTAATTCGTATTACTAGTATAGATTATAGTGATGTTATAAAACTTATGAAAGGTATTAATATTATTACATTGAGTGATGTTAATAATCCATTGATTGGTGAAGATGGAGCAGCTCGCACTTATGCAAAGCAAAAAGGAGCAAGTCTTGAAGATATCGAGATTTTAGAACAAGGAGCAATTAATATATGTAGAGTGTTATCCGATAATCGTATGATAGAAATGAATCCTTATTCAGGAGCAAGTGGTGGAGTTGGATATATTGTTCAAAGAATCTTAAGTTCTAAAATAATAAGCGGTATAGAATTTGTTTTTAATTATCATAATATACATAAACATACTAATGAAGTAGACATTATTGTTACTGGTGAAGGGAAAATTGATAAGCAAAGTTTACAAGGAAAAGTTATTAATGGAATAATGAATATAACTAATAAACCGATAGTTGCATTAGTTGGAGTAAGTGAATTAGCTAGTAATTTTCATAATAACATTAAAATATTCTCTATCGTTCCGGAAGTTGCATCACTTGAGTATTCCTTTAGTAACCCTGAAGAATGTATAAGAAGATTGATTAGATTAATAACTATATAAAAAAAAGCGAAGCATTTTTACATTGCTTCGCTTTATATTATTTATTCTACTATATATACTACATTTCTCCAAACATTCATAAAGTTATCGATTTTCATTTCAACATCAACAATTGATACATTTGGATCATTAACAGATATGTATAGTTGATCTCCATCATATCTATATCCTTTAACAACTATCAAATGTCCATTAGTAGTGTAATTTCTTCCGCTTTCATTTACTACATAACCCTTGATGCTTGCAGAAACTGGACCTACTTCATTTAAGTGTACTAACAATTCTTGATAAGAATACATTCTCATAACATAACTGTCAACGCCGAATGCAGATATTGTAACTGTATTGTAAACCCAATTACCAAAGATATTAGCTCCATGATCAAAAGCTTTATATGCTATATATTGATGTGGATAATCATAATTATTATCATCAAGATTTTCAATATCATGGCCTAAATACATAAGCAGCATTGTTGCAGAAGTTGGGCTACATATTGAATCACCAATTGAAGGTACATCTATTTGATATAATTTTGGCACATCATAAACTTTCTCATTTGGTAAATTAGATGTGTCTACAACAAAAGAATATCCAGGTATGTTTAATGCAGCAACAAGCATTGATAGCTCAGGACTATCGTCTGAAACATTTGTTCTTTCTAATATCGCTTTAAATTGGATAGCATTTGCAGTTTTTCCACCACTAATTTTAATTTCATCAATTGACATGTAAGCTACTGAATCACTGCTATTTGCAGTTTTGTTATTTAATCCATAACCCCATTTTCCATAACTGAAATATTTACTCCATGTTGAGCCTACTCTAACCCTAACCATGAAATCAACAGTTGCTACAGTTGAAGAAGTTGCAGCCCAAGAACCAACTAGTTCATTGAAACTTAATGTATCTATTACTTCTGATTCATATGTTCCCGATGTATTATTGTCAGTTAATACTAAATTGTTATTTACAATTTGAAGATTTTCTTTTGTTCCACTAAATGCACTATCTATTACTAAGTGGTTATTTTTTGATATCGTCAATTCAAAAGTCCTCCTAATTCCGTTACTTAATGCTAGTGTTAATGTGACTTCTTTATTGCCACTTAAATTTTGGTTAATTTTTCCAGTATTGTCTATTGCTGTATGATCACTTGATTCCCAAGTCGCTGTTAAGCCAAACGGGAAAGATGTCTCTAAGTTCAAATCTTGACTTGTCATTCTTGGTAAGTCAAGTAAATCAGTTATGTAATCGGCTTTTTCATCATCGGAAAGTGCAATTACTTTTACTGGGTAAGTCACTGTTACGTCTGTGTTATTATATTGGGCTTTTGCAGATAATGTTACATTTTCATCATTTTCAATTAGCCCTACTTTTCCTGTTATAGAAAGAGCATCTTCATTTGTTGAGGCCCAAGTAATGTCAAATCTTTGTCCAAAAGCTGTTACACTATTTGGCAAGTTGATATTAACTTTAGTTTCGTTAGTAATTATGATTCGTTCTAAAACAGAGTTTAATACTTCTCTATCAGTCAATGATTTAACTTTAATTATAAAATATTTAGTTTCGATTTCATTATCAGTTGTTAACGTTAATGAAAGGTTAACCTCGGTATCTACTAATACTCTATTTATTTTCCCGGAGTCACTTAATACTGCTGTATTATCACTTTCCCAAATTGCTAATATTGATTGACCATTGAATGTATAGTATTCTGGAAGGTCTAAATCTTCAGTTATTTCGGTATTTAGATTTATTTCATCGATGAATTCACGTAAAGTTTTATCTTTATCACCATCCTCAACAACTGTACAAGCACTAAGAAATACTAATAGTAGAATAAAAAATATTTTTTTCATGGTTCACTCCCCTTTGTTCAAAATACATTTTACCATATTTTCACATATTTTCCAATAGTTTTACTGTTTTATAATACTTTTATAAGTTAAGATTAAAATAACTTTATAAATCTTATATAATAATGTATAATCTATATGGGTGAGAATATGAAGATAGAAAAAATTGATAAAAATATGGCACAAAATAATAGTGAAGAAAAATCAAAATGTTTATGGATTGATCTAAATAATAAATACCTAAGAGGAACATATGCATATAGTGGTTTTTCTCGTATTGAAGAAGGCATTTATATTAGCGAGAAAGTTGAAGTATTAAAGAAGCACACAAGTGGAATAAATATAACGTTTAAAACTGATTCTCAAAGAATCAGAATTAAAGCTAAAGTTGGAGGCCAAAGTTATATGGCTCATATGACTGCTGTTGGCCAAATCGGATTTGATTTGTATTGTAAAATAAATGGAAGATTCAGATTTATTGAAACAACAAAAGTTAATGCATCAGAATATGAAGTGTTGCTTTTAGATAATTTAGAAAAAGAAGAGCGCGAGTTTCGAGTTTACTTTCCATTGTATATGAGAGTGGAAGAGGCTTACATTGGTATTGAAGAACAAGCATCCTTTGAATTTATTAAAAAAGAGCAAGAAAAAATTGTAATATATGGAACTTCAATCAGTCAAGGTGGTTGTGCAACTAGACCAGGAATGAGCTACTCTAATATTTTGGATCGTAAATTAGATTATGAGTTCATAAATTTAGGTTTTTCTGGGAGTGCTCATATGGAAGATAGGGTTATTGATCTCTTAAATAGTATTGATATGAAGTATTTGATAATAGAAGTTGAATCAAACAATACAGTTGAATCAATGTCTAGCAAGATGGCAAATTTTATTAATAGGTTAGAAGCAAAAAATATAATTGTGATTAGTAAATTTCCATACCCACATACTATGTTATATCCGAATATTAGAGAAGATGTATATAAAAATAAACAGTTACAAGCAAATTTAAAAAACATTACATTTCTGGATGGAGAAAAGTTATTAGAAGAATTAGATTATGATGATACTGTAGATGGTGTTCATTTAACTGATTTAGGATTTTATCATTTGGCAAATAAATTAATTGAATATTTACAGGATTAATATGGATTTTTATACAATTGATTTTGAAACCGCAAATAGTCTCATGACTAGTGCGTGTAGTATAGGTATAGTTGGGGTTAAAAATAATAAAAAAATATTTAGTAAACACTACTATATTAATCCAAAGCAACCATTTGATCCATTTAATATTACTATCCATCATATTGATGAGGCGATGGTTGAAGATGCTTTAACATTTCTTGAACTATGGGACACAATTAAAGAATACTTTACGAATACAGTTGTTTTTGCTCACAATTCGATGTTTGATTTTAATGTTCTTAATAGCTTATTAGAGTATTATAATATCGATAAGCCAACCTTTAAGTTTGGATGTACTGTAAAGCTTGCTAGGAAATTATGGACTGATGAACTAACAAATTACCGTTTGAATACCGTAGCTAGTTATCTTGAATCAAATTTAAATCATCATGATGCATTAAGTGATGCTCAAGCATGTGCTGATATTGTTATAAGAGGATTACAAAAATGTCAAGAAGATACAGTTGAAAATTTATATAATACACTAGATTTAAAATTTGGTTTTATGAATAAGTATAATTATTATAATACTTACTCTTTTAAAGGCAAAAAAAATGTGAAAAAGTCACTTCAAAGACCTCTTATCGACAAAGCTGTCTATATTTCCGGGAAGATTGATAAGAAAATCAAAAAAAGTTTACTAGAAACTATCTATGTTAATGGTGGGTTTCGAACTAATGAAATTGATAATCGATTAAGCATTTTGGTAATTATGGATGATTATCTAGAAAGTGATTATAAAAAAGCAGAAACATTAAAAAGTAGTAATATTCAAATTGAAATTACAAAATATGAAGAGTTTATGAGGTATTTAGATGAATTTAATAATTAATGATTTTTTTAAGGATATGACTATTGAAAAAGTATTAAATGCGTTTAAACTTTCAAAACAAAACATCTACAAACTTAAAAAAGCTAATAAAATATTACTTAATGGAATAGTAATGCCAATAGAAAGCATTGTTGAGTTTGGAGATGAATTATATATTGACACTAGTGAAATTGATAATACTGATATAACTTTATCAAAACAGTATATAAAAATAGTATATGAAGATCTGGATATCGTAATAGTTGAAAAAGAAAGAGGAGTTTTGGTGCATAGTGATGGCATTAATAATGATTCTGCTTTGAACCGTTTAGCAAACTATTATAATAAAAACAATATAAACGTCAGTCTTCGTGTTGTTCATAGAATTGATACCCAAACAACCGGTTTGGTAGTCTTTTCAAAGAATGTGCTTAGTGCTAGTTATTTAGGTTACTTATTTGAGAACAATGAAGTTGATAAAAAATATTTAGCTTTGGTGTGGGGCAATGTAATTGAAGATGAAGGAAAGATTTCTTCTTCAATTGGGAGGAATCGTCACACTAATAAGCAAAGAATTTCTAACACTGGAAAGAATGCAATAACAGAATTTGAAGTATTAGAAAGAACAAAAGATAAGACTTTATTAGATGTAAAAATTCAAGGAGGAAGAAGGCATCAAATCAGAGTTCACTTGTCAAGTATCGGTCATCCAATCGTTGGAGATGAAATTTATGGCAAAAAAGACAAAATGGAAATGATGTTGAAATTCTATCAAATTAAGTTTATACATCCTAGAACAAGAAAAGAATTTTTATTCGAGTTACCTAAAAAAATTCTTAATAAATAGAAAAAATAAAATTTTTTATTGACATCAGGTATATATATACTATAATAAGATTATGTAAAGAAGGTATTTTTGATGAACTTGAATAACAAAAACGGCTTTAAAAAATACAATTGGATACAGTTTGGAGTTTGGATTGTTGTAATAATTTTACTTACAACATTCATATTGATTCCAAAAAACGAAGCCAGGCTTCAATTTTTATTCATACCATTTATGATACTATATATTGGAGCTCCAATCATCCTAATCACGCTTAATCTGGTTTTATACGCAAAGAAAAAGCCTAAATTTAATAGTTTCTTTGTATACTTACCGATGATCTCATTATGTTTTTTTCAAGTGATGCCTTTTTACTATTTCTTTAATTCAATAAATGAAACAGGGCAAACTTTCATGTATATGATACTGTTGCCAGTGATGGTATATTTTATTACTGCAACTATAATTTTAAGATATAAAAGAATGTATTCATTAAAAACACATATTATATTATCATTGGTCGGACTTGGATTATTTATTGTATCATTTTTAATTAGTGTTTATATAAGTTATTTTTATAGTGTGAATTGGTAAAAGATGAGTTAATTACTCATCTTTTTTTTATTTTACTTGACTATTATCAATATATATAATATAATCAAAGTTGATAATAAAGGAGGGGTTTTTTTGAAACAAGATATTAAAGAGATTATGCATCCGCTTAGAATTCGAATTTTGCAACTGTTTTCTATAAACACGAGAATGACTGCAAGGCAAATGGAAGATCATTTAGGAGATGTGGCTTTACCCACATTATATAGACATTTAAACAGTTTAGTAAAGTTTGATTATTTAGAAGTAAAAGAGCAAATCCCAAACAGAGGGACAGTAGAGAAAGTGTATGGGTTGCGTGTGTTAGATCAAGCTCAATCTTTAGAGGACTTGAAAAAACTTTCAGCAAAAGATCATATGCAAATGTTTGTACAATATCAAATGCAAATGTTACAAGATTTTAATTCATACTTAGATTCGGATTTTGATATAATTCAAGATGGTGCATCTTACAAAATTGCAACACTACATTTGACTTATGAAGAATTGATAGAAATGTCAAAAGAAATGAGTGAGGTATTGATGAAATACATCGAAAATAAACCTACTAAAGACAGATATAGACTAAATTTGTATACTGTGTCTGTTCCAAATAAAAATAAGTAAGGAGAGAAAAATGCCAGATTTATTAGAATTTTTACCAGTTATTATTCCACTAGCCATCATTCAGTTTGGATTGATGATTTTTGCGGTGCTTGATGTGTTGAAAAGACCAAAGACTAAAAATTTAAATCAAGTTATTTGGTTACTTATTGCTATCTTTGTTAGCATGATGGGGCCAATCTTGTATTTTACGATTGGAAGAGGAGAATTAGATGAAGACGGCACTGAAGACGAATAATTTAACAAAGACCTTTAAAGATTTTGTAGCTGTAAATGCTATAAATTTGACTGTACCAGAAGGAGCAATTTATGGATTTTTAGGTCCGAATGGAGCCGGTAAGACAACGACTTTAAAAATGCTTGCCGGCATGACAAAACCAACTAGCGGTACAATTGAAATCTTTGGGGAAGAAGTAGCTATGGGAAGTTTGCTTAAGAGAAGTGATATTGGATTCCTACCGGATGTGCCTGGATTTTATGATTGGATGCGTGCAAAAGAATATTTAGAATTTTGTGGATCTTTGTATCATATTGTTCCAGCGGTTAGAAGAACTCGTGCAAAAGAAGTATTAAAACAAGTGGGTTTATCAAAAGTTGCAAACAAAAAAATTGGTACTTTTTCAAGAGGTATGAAGCAGCGTTTAGGTATTGCACAAGCTTTAATTAATAATCCCCGTATCGTCTTTTTAGATGAACCCGTTTCAGCATTAGATCCAACAGGAAGAAAAGAAGTCATGGAAATCATTGCTAGTCTTCGTGGAAAAGTTACGGTATTTTTCTCGACTCATATTTTAGCTGATGTTGAGAGAATTTGCGATAGAGTAGTTATTATTGATCAGGGGAAAGTAGTTCTAGAAGATTCAATGGAAAATATTAAAACATCAGAATTACAACACATTATCGAAGTTGAAGTCCAAAATGGTGAAAGCACTATTTTACTACAAGAAATTGACCAGGCAGAATGGTTGAAAGAAGTCATAATAGAGGGAAAATCACTCAAACTTGATGTGTTAAATATTGACCAAGCAAGAAGAGCGTTATATCAAATATTCACTAAACATGATCTTAAGGTGAAGAGGTTCATTATTGTAGAGCCTACATTAGAAGATGTGTTCTTAAAGGCGGTGCACCATGTTTAATTTTGCATTTTTTAAAAAAGAAATAATGGAAAGTTTAAAAGCTCCTCGCTATTGGGTGTTGTGTAGCTTATTTATTTTTATGGGAATATTAAGCCCGGTTACTGGTAAATTCATGAATGAAATTTTTACTTTATTTGAGCTGGATGTCCCTATTGTGATGCCAGAACCAACGATGATGGATGCGTGGTTACAAGTTTATAAAAACATCCATACATTACTTGTGATTGTTTTTTTGATTATGCTAAGTGGGACTGTTGTGCAAGAAAAAGTAAAAGGATCGGTGCTTCTTGTTTTAAGCAAAAATATTTCTCGAAGTAATTTTATTTTGAGTAAATTCTTTACGGGAGTCGTGTTATTTTTTGGTTTATTCATACTATCTTTTTTGATTAGTGTTGGATACACATATTATTTTTTTAATGAAGTATTCTTTGATGGTTGGGTATACACATTCATTTTATCTTTAGGAATTGGACTTGTTGTGACATCATTAGGTATTTTTGTTAGTGTAATTTCAAAATCGGCTACCATTTCTGCCTTGCTAGGATTTGCGATATTTGCTGTTCTTGGAATTTTTAATAGTATTCCATCCTTGGTCAAATTTAATCCTCTTGGAGGGATTAGTATGATTAATAGTATTATGGCAGGAGAAATCAACAAGACTGCCATCTACATACAATTTGGAAGCATAATACTTAGTACAGTATTTGTAGTTGTCACTAGTATTACTCTGTTTAAGAAACAAGAACTCTAAGATATTATCTTATAATGGTTTTAGATATTTTTTCTTAAATGTTGCATTTATTATAGATTCTAAAACGTTTTTATGGTATAATGCAATTGTATAATAAAACAATTAGGAGGATTATTATTTTGAAAAAATCATTTTGGTTAATAATGTTAGTATTCCTGTTTTTAACAGGTTGTAATATTGAACAAAACGGTAACAATAATACTGAAGAGTATAAAACTTGGATAGTAAATTCGGTTAATACACAGACAGATCAGGATTTAGATTTACCCACAACAAATCCAGTCTATGGAGGAGTAATCACTTGGATTTCACTTGATCCAGAAGTTATTAGTAATGAAGGAGTTATTCAAATTAGTGCCGGTATAGAAGATGCTTTACTTCAATATCAGGTAGTTTTAGATAAAAGTACTTTTAGTGACTATATAACAGTAACTGTTAATAAAGATACAATAGAAACTATTTCTACTCAGTTTGCTGAGCAGTTCTCAGTTGTAATATTAAGAGATTTTAATATAAAGACTGACTTGAATCCTTTGTTTAACATAACTTGGAGTTCATCAAACACTGAAGTATTTACAAACGAAGGAAAATATATTAAACCACTATTAGATGTTGATTTAGAGATCAATTATTCTATTGAGTACAAAGACCAAAAAGAAGATTTCACTCTTGAAGTGACTGCAAGAGGACATAGTTTACTTGAAAAGTCAAACAATATTAAAGATTGGATTATTGAAAACTATCTACCAAATCGATTAATTAGTGGTGCGGTTGACTTACCTGATTATAATGAAATGTATAATGTAGACCTTGTATGGGAAAGTAGTAATTCGGGAGTAATAAGTACAGACGGAAAAGTTACTCGCTATCCATTTGATCGATATGTTACATTGGTTTTATATTTTGAAATCGATGGTGTTATGAATGAAGCGGAATTTGCTCTTGTTGTAGAGGCAGATGAGACTATGACTAAAGAAGAACAATTAAATTCATTTTTAAATGCAATAGCCGTTCCAAGTCTTTCTCAACTAAGATTTACTGCTTATACAGATATTAATCAGAGTTTTAACTATTTACCATTATTTGCCAATAATGCTCCAACAGTATTTGATGAAAAAATGATGCCTGTTGGTGGGTCTAGACCAGGAACAAAATTAACTAGTTTAGAGTTCATTACAATTCATGATACTGCAAATAATAATGCAGGAGCAGCTGCTCACCAAAACTTACTTTATGGTGGATTTAGTGCATCATGGCATTATGCTACAGACCAAACTGGCAATTATCAAAGTATACCAATTGATGAGGTTGCTTATCATGCTGGAGATGGAAGTCGTACTTTCAAATTAAATAAGACAAATGTTATAGCGACAACTAGATATCCGGTTCTTACAATTAGTGAATCGGGAATGTATGAATTTAATGGTGTGGAGTCAAATATTGCTGCACCACTTGTAGGTTCAAGAATCGCAAAAACATCAGATATTGCTCCATCTGGTATTTATACTGAGGTTGGAAGTGATGGTTATTATTACATAAACAGCACTTACTATAGTACTTCATTTGGTAAAATTTCTAATCAAGGTGGAAACCGTAATTCAGTAGGTATAGAAACTGCTGTTCATAGAGGGAATGACTATGCACAGACCCTAAGACACACTGCGGAAATAGTTGCTGAAATATTAATAGATAATGATTTGAGTGTTGATCGTGTTTTACAACATAATAACTTTTCTGGGAAAGATTGTCCTAATGCAATTAGACATTATGGATACTGGAATAACTTCCTTGATCTTATTTCTTTAGAGAAATTTGGTAGAGAACATTTAGCTGATGTTACATTTACTTGGACAAGTAACTCTCCACTTATGACAAATCATGGTAGAATTTCTCTTGATGCAAAGGCTACAGACGTATTAAATTATTCTGTTGTTGCAAGTTATGAATCAACAACTATATCTAAAGACTTCCAAACTGTATTAAAATAATTAAAAAAATAAAAGCAGGATAAAAAAACTTAAAAAAAGTTTTAAATATTCTTGCTTTTTTTCTATATATATGGTATTATATTAAAGGCTTCGAAGGAAGCATTGTTTTTTGAGGTTGCTGAAACGCACGGTTGAGTTGCCTATTCAACGTTTCAGGTAATTCAAATTACAATTCACATGCACGTAGATGCGAAAGGAGGACCATAAAATGGCAAGAAAATCGTTGAGAATTAAATTAGTTTCTTACGATCACAGACTTATTGATGAGTCTGCAAAGAAAATTGTTGAAGCGGCAAAGAAGACTGGAGCAGTAGTTTCAGGTCCAATTCCACTACCAACAGAAAAAGAGGTATTCACTGTTATTCGTTCACCACACAAACACAAAGACAGTCGTGAACAATTTGAGAGAAGAACTCACAAACGTTTGATTGACATCGTAGTTACAACTCCAAAAACTATGGACACATTAGTTCATTTGGAAATACCTGCTGGTGTTGATATCATTTTAAAATAATGGGTAAATAGGAGGTGAACTCATGGCCAAAGGAATCTTAGGTAAAAAAGTCGGAATGACACAAATTTTTACAGCAGACGGTATTTTAGTTCCTGTTACAGTAATTGAAGTAAGTCCTAATGTTGTATTACAAAAGAAAACTGTGGAAACAGATGGATATGCATCTGTTCAATTAGGGTATGCTGACAAGAAAAACGTCATCAAACCAGAAATTGGACATACTAAAAAGGCAAACACAAACCCTAAGCGCTTCGTTAAAGAAATCGCTGGGGAAGAAATGTTGGCGTTTGAAGTAGGTCAAGAGGTTAAAGCAAATATATTTGTTGAAGGAGAAATCGTGGATGTTACAGGAACATCTAAAGGTAAAGGTTTTTCAGGTGTTATTAAACGCTACAACTTCAGCATCGGACCAAAAGCTCATGGTTCAGGTTACCATCGTGGAACTGGATCAATGGGAGATATTAATGCTGCTCGTATTAAAAAAGGTAAAAAAATGCCTGGAAGAATGGGTGGCGAAACTGTTACTATGCAAAACTTGCAAGTAGTTAAAATCGATTTAGAAAAAAATGTTGTGTTAATCAAGGGTAATGTACCTGGTGCTAAAAACTCATTTGTTCAAATTACAAATGGTGTTAAAGCTAATAGTGCTAGTGTTAATCCTGATGCACTAGCTTAATAGAAAGGAGAAATACAGATGCCTAGTATTGTAGTGTTGAATCAATTAGGTGCTGAAGTTGGCAAATTAGAACTTTCTGAAGTTGTGTTTGCTGTAGAGCCTAATATGCAAGCTGTTTATGATGTAGTTAATGCACAACGTGCAGCAATGCGTCAAGGAACACATAAAACAAAAACTCGTACTGAAGTTCGTGGTGGTGGTAGAAAACCATGGCGTCAAAAAGGTACAGGACGTGCACGTCAAGGATCAATTAGAGCTCCTCAATGGCGTGGCGGTGGTGTGGTTTTCGGACCTACACCTAGAAGTTACAGTGTAAAAGTAAATAAAAAAGTTGTAAGAAACGCTTTAAGATCTCTTCTTACAAGTAGATTTAATTCAAATGATTTAGTAATCGTTGATAAAATTGCTTTAGAAGATTTCAAAACAAAGAGTTTATTAAATGTATTAAACAATTTAAATGTTGCAAACAAAAAAGTTGTAGTTATTACTAATGAGGAAGATTTCAACTTAAGTTTAGCAGGAAGAAACATTCCAAATGTTTATGTTCAAGCTAAATCGCATTTAAGTGTATATGATTTAATTAATGCAGATGTATATGTTGCAACAAAAGAAGTAATAGAAAAATATGAGGAGGAATTGAAATAATGAAAAATGCTTATGAAGTAATTAAACGTCCTCTTATAACTGAAAAGACAACTAAGCTTATTGAAGAAAGAAAATATACTTTCGAAGTAATGCAAGGTGTTAATAAGATTGAAGTTAAAGAAGCAGTAGAAGCAGCTTTCGATGTTAAAGTTGTTGCTGTTAATATTATCAACGTTCGTAAAAAAGCACGTAAAGTTGGTAAATATGAAGGATTACGTCCAGCTGTCCGTAAAGCAATTGTTACACTTGCTGAAGGTCAAAAATTAGACGTATTTGAAATTTAGGAGGTTATACAATGCCGATTAAAAATTATAAGCCAACCACTAATGGTCGCCGTAATATGTCTGTTTTGGTTTACAAAGCAGAAATTACTACAGACACTCCAGAAAAATCACTACTTGAACCTGTGATGAGAAAGGGTGGACGTAATAATCAAGGTAAGATTACAGTTCGCCATCAAGGTGGAGGCAGCAAGAGAAAATATCGTGTAATTGATTTTAAACGTGATAAGGACATTATTCCAGCAACGGTTAAAACTATTGAGTATGATCCAAATCGTAGCGCTAATATTGCTTTAGTAGTATATGCTGATGGTGAAAAACGTTATATTATTGCTCCAAAAGGATTAACTGTAGGTACAGTTGTTTATTCTGGAGAAACTGCAGATATCAAAGTTGGTAATGCATTACCACTTGAAAAAATACCTGTAGGTACAGTTATTCATAATATTGAATTACATCCTGGACATGGAGCACAACTTGTTAGAAGTGCTGGAGCTAGTGCTCAAATTCTTGGACGTGAAGATAAATATGTATTAATCCGCTTAACAAGTGGAGAAGTTAGAAAAGTTTTAGGTGTATGCCGTGCTACTATTGGTTCAGTTGGTAATCAAGACCACATGAATGTAACAATTGGTAAAGCTGGTAGAAAACGTCATATGGGTATTAGACCTACTGTTAGAGGTTCAGTAATGAATCCTAATGATCACCCTCATGGTGGTGGTGAAGGTAAAACTCCAATCGGACGTAAATCACCGCTTACACCATGGGGTAAAATTGCTCTTGGTGTTAAGACTCGTAATAGCAAGAAAAAGTCGACTGCGCTTATTGTTCGCCGTCGTAACGGATAGAGGAGGTAATTATGGCTCGTTCAATTAAAAAAGGACCATTTATTGATGAACATTTAATGAAGAAGGTAGAAGCTACTCAAGCTGTTACATCTAAAAAAGTTATTCAAACATGGTCAAGAAGATCTACAATATTCCCTGAATTTATCGGTCTAACAATTGCTGTATACAATGGTAAAGATCATGTTCCTGTTTATGTAACTGAAGATATGGTTGGACATAAATTAGGTGAATTTGCACCTACACGTACATATCGTGGACATGGAAAAGATAAGAAAGCAACTAAGAAGTAGGAGGAGAAATAAATGGAAGTTAAAGCTATAGCTAAGACAGTACGCATCGCTCCTCGTAAAGTTAGATTAGTAGTTGATTTAATCAGAGGAAAGAAAGTTGCTGATGCTGTTAACATTCTTCGTTTGACTCCAAAAGGAGCAAGCCCAGTAGTTGAGAAAGTTATCAAGTCAGCAGTTGCAAATGCTGTTAATAATAATAAAATGGAACAAGAATCTTTATACATCAAAGAAGCTTATGTAAATGAAGGCGTTACGATGAAAAGATATCTACCACGCGCTAAAGGTAGCGCTAATGAAATTCTTAAGAGAACAAGTCACATTACGATTGTTCTTGATGAGAAAAACTAAGGAGGATCTTGATGGGACAAAAAGTAAATCCAATAGGGATGCGTTTGGGCATTATTCGTGAATGGGATTCAAAATGGTATGCTTCTAAATTAGAAGTTCCAGCTGTTTTACATGAAGATTTACTAATTCGTGAAACGGTAAATGAGTTCTATAAGAGAGCCCAAGTTTCTAAAATTGGAATCGAAAGAGTTAAAACTAAAATTGTTTTAACTATTCATACTGCAAAACCAGGTGTTGTAATTGGCCGTGAAGGTTCAGTTAAATCACAAATCGTTAATAAGTTACAAAAATTAACAGGTAAAAATATATTCTTAAATGTTGTTGAAATTAAAAATCCAGATCTTGATGCAACTTTAGTTGCTAGAAAGATGGCTGAAGAATTAGAAAACAGAGCATCATTTAGAAGAGTACAAAAGAAAGCAATCCAACAAACTATGAGAGCAGGAGCTAAAGGAATTAAAACTGCTGTATCTGGTCGTTTAGGTGGTGCTGAAATGGCTCGTCGTGAAGGA
Organism: Bacilli bacterium; assembly: GCA_041675825.1. Taxonomy (GTDB): domain Bacteria; phylum Bacillota_I; class Bacilli_A; order ML615J-28; family CAG-698; genus JAEYQM01. The sequence goes on from JBAYTC010000011.1 coordinate 20,857, forward strand.
TATTCTGAAGGTACAGTTCCTCTTCACACATTAAGAGCAGATATTGACTATGCAATTGCCGAAGCTAATACTACATATGGAAAATTAGGAGTAAAAGTTTGGATTTGCAAAGGAGAAGTTCTACCTGCTAAGAAGGAGGCTAAATAATTATGTTAATGCCTAAAAGAACCAAATTCCGTAGACCTCATAGAGTGAGCTACGAAGGAAAAGCTAAAGGAGCTAAAAATATTGATTTTGGCGAATTTGGATTACAATCATTAGACGGAGCATGGATTACATCTCGCCAAATTGAGGCGTCTCGTATTGCTATGACTCGTTATATGAAACGTCTAGGAAAAGTATGGATTAGAATATTCCCACATATGGCACAAACTAAAAAACCTTTAGAAGTGCGTATGGGTGGAGGTAAAGGTAGTCCAGAAGGTTTCGTAGCAGTTGTAAAACGTGGAACAATTATGTTTGAAGTTGGAGGAGTTTCGGAAGAAATTGCTCGTGAAGCTTTAAGATTGGCAGCTAACAAGCTTCCAGTTAGAACAAAAATTGTTAAGAAAGAAATAAGTGGTGAGTAAAATGGCTAAGAAAAAAGTTGAAGAAGTTAAAGTTATAGTAAAGAAGTCAGAAGCTGATAAAGTAAGAGCATTGGATGTTGCCACCATAGAAAAAGAAATTTCTGATTTAAAACAAGAATTATTTAATTTGCGTTTCCAAGCAGCAGTAGGTAAGTTAGAAAACACTGCACAAATTAAGAAAAATAAGAAGCAAATTGCGCGTATGAAGACTATTCTTACTGAACGTGCTAACGCAGTTAAGTAGAGGTGGAGGTAATTATGGAAAGAAATAATCGTAAAGTTTATGTTGGTGTTGTTTCATCTGATAAAGCAGATAAAACTATCACTGTATTAATTACTACATATCGTAAACATCCATTGTATGGTAAACGTGTCGTATATACAAAAAAATTAACTGCCCATGATGAGAACAATCAAGCTAATATTGGAGATACTGTTAAAGTAATGGAAACAAGACCATTATCTAAAACAAAACGTTTCCGTTTAGTAGAAATTGTTAACAAGGCAGTTAGCATCTAAGGAGGTATGTAGCTGTGATACAACAAGAGTCAAGATTAAAAATCGCTGATAACTCTGGTGCTAGAGAAATCCTTACTATTAAGGTATTAGGTGGTACTAGACGTAGATATGCAAATATTGGTGACATTATTGTTGCAACTGTTAAAGCTTCAACCCCAGGTGGAACCGTTAAAAAGGGTGATATAGTTAAGGCAGTTATTGTTAGAACTAAGAGTGGTTTAAGAAGAAATGATGGTTCATATATTAAATTTGATGATAACGCTGCTGTTATTATTAAAGATGACAAGACTCCAAAAGGTACACGTATCTTTGGTCCTGTTGCTCGTGAACTACGTGAAAAAGATTTCATGAAAATTATTTCTCTTGCTCCTGAAGTTCTTTAGAAGGAGGTAACATTATGAATGTTAAAAAAGGAGATACTGTTATCGTTATTTCAGGTAATGATAAAGGAAAAACTGGAAAAGTATTACAAGTATTAGTTAAAGAAAACCGTGTTGTAGTTGAAGGTGTTAATGTCGTTAGTCGTCATACAAAACCATCAAATGCAAATCCAGATGGCGGAATTATCAAGAAAGAAGCTCCAGTTCATGCATCTAATGTACAAGTTCTAGATCCAACTACTAAAGAACCAACACGTGTTGGTAAACAAGTTGTAGAAGGTAAAAAAGTACGTGTTGCTAAAAAATCTGGAACTGTTCTAGATAAGTAGGAGGAAATTATGAATCGTGTAAAAGAAAATTATATAAATAATGTCAAACCAGCATTAGTAAAAGAATTTGGATACACTTCGGTTATGCAAGTTCCTAGATTAGAAAAAATCGTAGTTAATATGGGTGTTGGTGATGCTCTTCATAATTCTAAAGCATTAGATGCTGCCGTAAGTGAACTAACACAAATTGTAGGACAAAAGCCAGTTATTACTAAGGCAAAGAAGTCAATTGCGAACTTCAAATTACGTGAAGGTTCAGCAATTGGATGTAAAGTAACGCTTCGTGGTGAAAGAATGTATGAATTCTTTGATAAATTAGTTTCTATTTCATTACCACGTGTTCGTGACTTTAGAGGTTTATCTAGAGATTCTTTCGATGGTCGTGGAAACTATACATTAGGAGTTAAAGAGCAATTAATATTCCCAGAAATTAATTATGATAAAGTACTTAAAATTCGTGGAATGGATATTGTTATTGTTACTACTGCTAAGACTGATAAAGAGGGCTTTGAGTTATTAAAATCTCTAGGCGTACCTTTTAGAAAGTAGGAGAAAAATGGCAAAAAAATCATTAAAAATTAAAAACAAGCGTAAAGCTAAGTTTAAAGTTAGAGAGTATACACGTTGCGAGAAATGTGGAAGACCACATTCAGTATTTCGTAAATTCAAATTATGCCGAGTATGTTTTAGAGAATTAGCGCATGAAGGACAAATCCCTGGCGTTACTAAATCTTCTTGGTAAAATCTATATTGGAAGGAGGCCATCTAAATGGTAATGACTGATCCAATTGCTGATATGCTTACTCGCATTAGAAATGCAAATCAAATGAAACATGAGTATGTAAATATTCCAGCATCAAAAATCAAGTTAGAAATTTTAAATGTTATTAAAAATGAAGGTTACATAAATGATGTCGAGTTTATCGAAGATGGTAAACAAGGAAATATCAGTAACTTTAAAATATACAGAAAAAAAAGAAAGAGTTATCCAAGGAATTACACGTATCTCTAAACCTGGTTTACGTGTATATGCAAAGTCGACTGAAATGCCAAAGGTATTAAATGGTTTAGGCGTTGCTGTAGTGTCAACTTCAAGTGGTGTTATGACAGACAGACAGGCTCGTCAAAATCACACTGGCGGCGAAGTTGTTGCATATATTTGGTAATTAGAGGAGGAAATAATAATGTCACGTGTCGGTAATAAACTAATAAAACTGCATGCTGGTGTTACTGTTACAGTTGAAGAAAACAATAAAGTTGTTGTTAAAGGACCTAAAGGTGAATTAGATTTCACTTTTGATCCAGAAATGAGTTTCGAAATTGCAGAAACTTCTGTATCAGTTAAAAGACCAAGTGATTCTATAAAACATAAATCTCTTCACGGTACAACAAGAGCAGTATTAAATAATATGATTGAAGGTGTAGCAAATGGCTTCACAAAAGTCCTTGTTATTGAAGGTGTAGGTTATCGTGCATCTATTAAAGGTAACACTTTAGTAGTTAATGCAGGTTATTCTCATTTAGTAGAAATGCCAATTCCTACAGGACTTACTGTAACATGTGCAACACCTACAGAAATCACTATTACTGGAATTGATCGTCAATTAGTTGGTCAATTTGCTGCCGAAGTAAGATTAGTTCGTAAACCAGAACCATATAAAGGTAAAGGTATTCGTTATAAAACTGAGATTATTCGCCGTAAAGAAGGAAAGAAAGCTAAGTAGAAAGGAGACGAAGAAAAGTGGTTACAAAAAAAGCGCGTAACGAAACACGCAAAATTCGTCATTTACGTATTCGTAAGAATATCAGTGGTACACCATCTATTCCTCGCTTAAATGTTTTTAAATCAAATACAAACATTTATGCACAAATTATAGATGATGTTAATGGTGTTACTTTAGTTAGTGCATCAAGTATAGATAAAGAGTTAAAATTAGCAAATGGTTCAAACGTAGAGGCAGCAAAACAAGTTGGTACTCTGGTTGCCAAAAGAGCTTTAAAATTAAATATCGAAAAAGTGGTTTTTGATCGCGGTGGATATTTATATCATGGTAGAGTAAAAGCAATTGCTGAAGCTGCCCGTGAAGCTGGCTTAAAATTCTAAGGAGGTTAAGTTAATGCGTCAAGATAGAAAACAAAAAAGAACAGCTCAAGTTGTTGAAAAACAATTTGAAGAACGCGTTGTTAGTATTAACCATATTACTAAAGTTGTTAAGGGTGGTAGAAGATATCGTTTTAGCGCTGTAGTTGTAGTGGGAGATAAAAAAGGACGTGTTGGTCTTGGTACTGGGAAAGCTATTGAGATTCCAGATGCTATTAAAAAGGCCGTAGAAGATGCTAAGAAAAGCTTAGTAAATGTTCCAATCGTAAACACAACTATTCCTCATGAAATTACAGGTGTATATGGAGCTGGTAGAGTATTCTTAAAACCAGCTAAGGAAGGTACTGGTGTTATTGCTGGTGGTCCTGTCCGTGCAGTTGTAGAGTTAGCAGGAATTAGTGATATATTATCTAAATCATTAGGGTCAAGTACACCAATCAATATCGTTAGAGCGACAATTGAAGGGTTACAACAATTAAGAACTGTAGAAGAAGTTGCTGCTATTCGTGGTAAAACTACAGAGGAAATTTTAGGTTAGTATTATGGCTAAAAATAAAACTGTTACTGTTAAATTAGTTAAGAGTTCAAATGGTCGTAAACCTAATCAAGCAATGACCCTTAAAGCATTAGGTTTATCTAAAATTAACCAAGTTGTTGTGAAAAATGATAATGTAGCAGTTCGTGGAATGATTGAAACTGTTAAGCATTTAGTAGAAGTAGTAGAATAGGAGGTGCCACATGAAATTACATGAACTTAAACCTGTTGAAGGTGCACGTCACGCTAAGAAGCGTTTAGGACGCGGAACTGGATCTGGTACTGGTAAAACAAGTGGAAAAGGGCATAAAGGTCAAAGCGCTCGTAGTGGTGGAGGAGTTCGTCCTGGTTTTGAAGGTGGACAAACACCATTATTCAAACGTCTACCTAAACGTGGATTCACAAATGTAAACCGTAAAGAATATGCAGTAGTGAATGTTGAAGACTTAAATGTATTTAAAGCTGAATCTGTTGTTACAATTGATTCTTTACGTCAAGAAGGATTAGTAAAAAAAGAGTATGATGGATTAAAGATATTAGGGAACGGAAAATTAGAAGTTAAATTAACTGTTAAAGCAAATAAATTCTCTAAGTCAGCTGAAAAGGGTATTGTTGAAGCTGGTGGATCGATCGAGGTGATTTAAATGGCTCTTTCTAAAAATAGTAAAAAATTATTGATGATGTTTTTGTTCACAGCAATGTTCTTATTGATTTATCGATTTGGTACAAGACTTCAATTACCGTTTGTTAATGGTGATATGTTAACTGGACAAACTAAAGAGATGTTTGGATTCTTAGATGTATTCTCTGGACAAGCATTGTCTAACTTTTCTATTTTAGCTTTGGGTATTAGTCCCTATATTACTGCATCAATTGTTGTGCAATTGTTGCAAATGGATATTCTTCCTGTTCTAAAAGAATGGTCTGAAGAAGGTCCAGCTGGAAAGCAAAAAATCAATCAATTAACAAAATATATCGCGTTAGGGTTGGCGTTTGTTCAATCTTTAACATTAACATTAGGATTACCTGATTATTTCACAAGTGGTTTTAGTAATGCACCAATCAATTATGTTTATTTAGCATTAGTTGCAACAGCAGGTACAGCTTTTTCAATGTGGTTGGCTGAAAAAATTACTAAAAGAGGAATTGGTAATGGAACATCTATGTTAATCGTTGCTGGTATATTATCTAGTTTCCCAGCTATGTTTGGTGAACTAGGAATTACACATTTGAGTCCTGGACAATTAAAAGGTATCTTAACTTTTATTGCTATTGTTTTAACATTCTTAGCAGTAATTGTTGGTATCGTGTTTATGGAACAAGCAACAAGAAAAATACCTATTCAATATGCTAACCGTCCCGCGGCAGCTAATTTTAGAGGAAAAAGTGATTCAAATATTCCAATTAAACTTAATTCTGCATCAGTTATTCCAGTAATTTTTGCGGCTACTTTAATGAGTATTCCGACAACTATTATTCAAATGACGGGTAATTCAGAAGCTGGGTTTGGTCGAGTATTATACTCAATTTTTTCTCAAACTGAAACTATTGGATTTGTTATATATGTAGTATTAATTTTTGTGTTTTCATTCTTCTATGCGTTCTTACAAATGAACCCAGAAAAAATGGCTGAGAACTTACAAAAGAATAATGCCTACATTCCAGGTGTAAGACCAGGTGAAGAAACTGCATCATTCATATCAAGAGTATTATTTAAAGTTACTATGGTAGGTGCAACATACCTTTCAATAGTGGCAACTTTACCAATAATACTAACAAAAATATTTAATCTTTCTTCATCAGTACAAATTGGTGGTACTGGATTAATTATCGTAGTTGGTGTTGCTATTGAAACTGCAAAACAAATTAAAAATCAAAAACAAGATCAACAATATCGTGGATTTATAAATTAGGTGGATCCCATGCGTTTACTAATAATGGGACCTCCTGGTGCGGGGAAGGGTACTCAAGCTGAGTTAATCAAAAAAGAGTATAAGATTCCGCATATTTCTACAGGGGATATGTTTAGAGACGCAATGGCAACCGAATCAATTCTAGGTGTACAAGCAAAGAAATATATTGATCGAGGTGAATTAGTTCCTGATGATCTTACTATAAGTATTGTTAAGGAAAGATTGACTAAGGATGATTGCCAAAACGGGTTCTTACTAGATGGATTTCCTCGTACAATTGTACAGGCTATTGCTTTTGATAAAATGCTCAAGGAGTTAAAAATAGCACTTGATGTGGTTTTAAATATTGAAGCAAGTTATAATCTAATCAAGAAACGTATTGCTGGTAGAAGAGTTTGTTCAAATTGTAAAGCAGGTTACCACATTGAAAACATAAAGCCTCTTATTGAAGGGGTTTGTGATAAATGTGGTGGGGAGTTAATTGTTCGTAAAGATGATCTTCCAGAAACTGTAGAACATAGATTGAATGTTTATGATAATCTTACTAGGCCGCTTGTGGCTTATTATGATAGTCAAGGATTAGTTAAATCTATAAACGGTGAAGAAGAAATTTGCGAGAGTTTCCTAAAAGTAAAAGATATTCTTGGAGGTATCAATGATAACCTTAAAAAGTAGTCGTGAAATTGAATTGATGAAAGAAGCTGGTCGAATTGTTGCTTTAGCTCATAGAAGAATAAAAGAAGCAATTAAACCTGGCATTTCAACATACGACCTTGATAAGTTAGCTGAAAGAGTTATAATTGAAAATGGGGCAACTCCGTCTTTTAAAGGTTATGGAGGTTTTCCCGGTTCAATTTGTGCCTCGGTGAATAATGTTGTTATTCATGGTATTCCCAGCAAAAAAACTATATTAAAAGATGGTGATATTATTGCTGTTGACATTGGTGCTAATTATAAAGGCTACCACGGAGACAGTGCAATGACATATGCTGTTGGACATATTAGCGATGAAAAACAAAAGCTATTAGATGTAACTCTAAAATCGTTATTTGTAGGTTTAGAACAAGCTAAGCCAAATAATCGTTTATCAGATATATCTCATGCGATTGAAGCTTATGTTGTGTCGGAGGGTTTTTCCGTTGTGAAAGATTTTACTGGACATGGTGTAGGTAGAAACTTACATGAGGACCCTTCTATTCCTAATTATGGGGAAGCAGGGCATGGGCCACTACTAAAGGTAGGCATGACCCTAGCAATCGAACCGATGGTTAATGTTGGCTCTCATAAAGTTAGGATTCTAAGTGATGACTGGACAACAGTAACCGTTGATGGAAAAGATAGTGCCCATTTTGAGCATTCTATTGTAATAACTGATAACGGATATGAAATATTAACGAAAGAAGGAGGAGACGTTGATGTCTAAAAGTGATGTAATTGAATTAAAAGGAACAGTTATAGATGCCCTACCTAATGCTGTATTTAAAGTGGTGTTAGAGAATGGCCATCAAATAATGGCCCACGTTTCTGGTAAAATCCGTATGAACTTCATAACCATTTTACCAGGTGATAAAGTAACTGTTGAATTATCACCATACGACTTAACACGTGGCCGAATTACTTACAGACATAAGTAATAATATTTTCTTGTTTACAAGAAAAAGGAGGAATTAATAATGAAGGTTAGACCATCGGTAAAACCAATATGTGATCAATGTAAAGTTATAAAGCGAAAAGGCAAAGTTATGGTTATTTGTAATAACCCTAAGCATAAGCAAAAGCAAGGTTAATTAGGAGGTGCAAATTAATGGCACGTATATCAGGTGTTGACATTCCTCGTGACAAAAGAGTAGTTATATCATTAACATACATTTTTGGAATTGGAAAAACAACAGCACAAGAAATATTAAAAAAAGCGGAAGTTGATGAAAACAAACGCGTAAAAGATTTATCTGAAGAAGAATTTACAAATATTCGTCGTGAAGTTGCTGCTGTAAAAGTAGAAGGCGATCGTAGACGCGAAATAGCAATGAATATTAAGCGATTAATGGAAATCGGATGTTATCGTGGGATTCGCCATCGTCGTGGATTACCTGTTAGAGGTCAAAATACAAGATGTAATGCTCGTACTCGTAAAGGACCATCTAAAACAGTAGCAAACAAGAAGAAGTAAAAGGAGGCTTAACTAAATGGCTCGTAAAATTCGTAAACGTAAAGTCAGAAAGAATATACCCGCTGGGATTGCTCATATTCATTCTACTTTTAATAATACAATCGTTACTATCACAGATGTTGATGGTAATGCAGTGGCTTGGTCTAGTGCAGGTGCATTAGGATTTAAAGGTAGTAAAAAATCTACACCTTTTGCAGCACAAATGGCTAGTGAAGCTTGCGCAAAGGTTGCAGTTGACAATGGGATGGTTAAAGTTGAAGTTTCTGTTAAAGGTCCAGGACCAGGTAGAGAAGCAGCAATTAGATCATTACAAGTTGCAGGTCTTGAAATTACATCAATTAAAGATGTAACTCCAGTTCCACACAACGGATGTCGTCCACCGAAAAAACCAAGAGGATAATTAAATTTAAGGAGGGCTCAAATGAGAAAATTTGAATTCATTAAACCTCAAACTAATGTAGAAAATATTGAAAATAACTATGCTAAATTTACTATTACTCCTCTTGAAAGAGGTTATGGTATAACAATAGGAAATGCATTAAGAAGAGTATTACTGTCATCTACACCAGGAGTTGCGATAGTGGCAATGGAGATAGAAGGTGTTGATCATGAGTTTATGGCTCTTGAAGGGATATTAGAAGATGTAACTAGCATTATTCTAAACTTAAAGAATGTTGTTTTGTCAATTGACGAAGAAGATTTGTTTAAGGCTATGCCTCAAGAACATACTGATTTGTATGAATTATCTATCATTAAAGAGGGTCCAGGTGTTGTGACTGCTGGTGATCTAGTTCATAGTAGCGAAATTACTGTAGTTAATAAAGATGCTGTTATAGCAACTCTTGCACAAGGAGCTAAGTTCAAAGCACGATTCTTTGCTAGACGTGGCGTAGGCTATGTGAGTGCTGAGGAAAACAAATTATTTTGTTTAAATAGAGTAGGAGATAGAATTATCAATCGTATTTCAATTGATTCTATTTATACTCCAATTCTAAAATGTAAATATGATGTTGAAAAGACACGCGTTGGAGAGAATGTCGATTACGACAAACTATTCCTAGAGGTATGGACTAATAATAGTATTAAACCTCAAGATGCTGTTAGTTTAGCGTCAAAATTCTTAATAGATCATTTCAACGTTATTGCTAATATTAATGAAGCAATCGTTGAACAAAACTATATGTATGAACCAGAAGAAAAAGTTGCAAATAAGAAATTAGAGAAGAAGATTGAGGATTTAGATTTATCTGTTCGTTCTTATAATTGTTTAAAGCGTGCCGGTATTAATACTGTGGGCGAATTAACACAAAAGAGTGAAGAAGAGATGATGAGAGTTCGTAATCTTGGCCGTAAATCACTTAAGGAAGTTATTCAAAAACTTCGTGAAATTAATTTACATCTAAAACATTCTTATGAGGGCGATTATCAAGGTTTAGATGCTGATGATTTTGATGATGAGTCATATGTATCAGATCAAATTCTCGAAAACGAGAATCCTGATTATGATGATGACGAATTATTAGATGATTCAAATTAGCATGAGAAGGAGGAAAACGAATGTCATTAGGCTACCGTAGATTAGGTCGTAATATGTCTCAACGTAAAGCATTACTTAGAGATTTAGTTACTGATTTAATCATTAATGAACGCATTGAAACAACATTGTCTAAAGCAAAAGAATTACAACGTTTAGCTGATAGAATGGTTACTTTAGGTAAAGCTGGCGATTTAGCTAGCCGCAGATTAGCAGCTACAATGGTTAGATTCGAAAAAGATGATAAAGATCAATTTGCAATCCAAAAACTATTTTCAGAAATCGCTCCTAAGTACACAAACCGTCAAGGTGGTTATACAAGGGTACTTAAAACAGGTCCTCGTCGTGGCGATGCTACAATGATGGCGATTATTGAATTTGTATAAAAAGATTTAAAACCAAGTTTAACTTGGTTTTTTTTAGCGTTTATTATATAATAATATTAGGTGTTAGATATGAAAAAAATTACTCTTATTATAATAGAAGCATTAATTTATATTTCATTTATGTTTTTTGATGAATATATAGATAGTAATATAAGGTTTATAGGAATTGTTATACTATTTATATATTTATTATTAGAAAAAAGTTCTAAAGATTTGTTTATATTAAGACTTGCTCTCTTATTTACTATTATTAGTGATTTATTCTTACTTGTAATTGATGATTTTTATATAGTTGGAGTATTAAGTTTTATTATTGTTCAATTACTATATTTATATCGTTTAAGAGGTTTTAATAAAAAGAATTTTTATATACCAATTGTATTGTGTTTTAACTTAATTTTGATTAAAATTATATTAAAAGATGGTTTTGATTATCTTTTGGGATTAACTGTTATATATTTTACTTTAATTGTAAATAATATGATTCTAAGTCTTATATCCTTCAAGGCTAACCCATTATTTGCCCTAGGATTGGTTTTGTTTGTTTGTTGTGATATATTTGTTGGTCTGTATAATCTATCATCCTACGTCCAAGTTGGAGAAATTGTGAATACAATTA
>JBAYTC010000012.1:0-30617 GCA_041675825.1 Bacilli bacterium
CCATCACCTGAAGAAACTTTTTTTCCATCTTTAAAAACTCCAATAACACGACTAAGGCTCTCTAATTCAGTATATCCGATAAAAATATCTTCTTCTTTAAACTTCAACATATCTTCATTTTGAGTATTCATAGAGTCATTATTTCTTCTAGCTTCTCTTGCTCTTTTTCTTTGAAGTTGAAGAAGCTCATTAAATCCAACTTCATCAACTTCACATCCATGTTCAGAAGCAACTTCACTTGTTAATTCAAACGGAAATCCAAAAGTATCATATAGTAAAAAGGCTACCTCTTTATCAATTAGTTTATTATCACTTGCCTTAATGTAATCTAATAACTTTTTTTCACCTGACTCTAAAGTCATTAAGAACTTTTCTTCTTCCATTTTAACAAGTTTAGTGACTAATTCTATCTTAGTGATTAAATATGGATAAGCATTCTTCATATTATCAACTACAACGCTAACTAATTTATATAGGAAAGGCTCATTCATTCCTAGCTTTTTGCCAAATCTTACAGCTCTTCTTAGTAATCTTCTTAATACATAGCCTCTACCTTCATTTGAAAAAGTAGCGCCATCACTTAATGAAAAAACAACTGTTCTTGTGTGGTCAGCGATAACTTTATATGCCATCTCACCATCATATTTCCTATTAACTAATTTTTCAACTTCATTGATAATCGGCATAAATAAATCAGTCTCATAGTTTGTATCAACACCTTGAATAACACAAGCCATTCTCTCAAGTCCCATACCAGTATCAATGTTTTTACTAGGAAGTTCTTTATACTTATCTCTTGGAACTCCATTCTTTGCATTATATTGACTAAATACAATGTTCCAAATTTCAATATATCTTTCGTTAGACATATCTTCTTCTAACATTTTAATACCTAATCCATCCGGATCGTACTTTTTACCACGATCATAGAAAATTTCTGTATCCGGCCCACACGGACCTTCACCTATTTCCCAAAAATTACCTTCTAATTTGATTATATGACTTGGATTGACTCCTAGACTAATCCATTTATCAATTGTATCTGTATCATCAGGATATACTGTAAAGTAAAGTCTATCCAGATCAAAACCATACCATTTAGGACTAGTCAATATTTCAATTGCAAATTCTAAAGCTTCTTCTCTAAAATAATCACCAATAGAAAAATTTCCTAACATTTCAAAAAATGTATGATGTCTTGCTGTTTTACCGACATTTTCTATATCATTTGTTCTAATACATTTTTGAGCATTAGCCATTCTTTTGTTATTTGGAATATCACTTCCATCAAAATATCTTTTTAATGGAGTAACCCCAGCATTAATCCACAGCAAAGTGGGATCATTATTCGGTATTAGTGGAGCTGACTCTATTATGTCATGTCCTTTTTCTTTAAAAAAATCTAACCATATCTGTCTGATTTCATAACTTTTTAAATTCTTCATCTTTCTCTCCTTATAAAAAAATTCCTATATGAAAAAACTCATATAGGAACGAAATTCTCGCGGTACCATCCTAATTCACTTATAATATAAGTGCCCTTTATTAATGTTAACGCCATTCCTACGTGGATTATTAATCCAAACTCCAAAAGCAGCAAAATTTATATCAATTAAAAGTGTTACACCAACCCACTTCTCTCTGGATAATCAATAAAAATCTATCTTTCTTCTTTGTTTTCTACAACATCAATTATATTAGTCATAATGATTGGACGTTTTTTCATCCTTCTATATAATGCTTTTGAGACAACATCTCTAACATCATTCTTAAGTTTACTCCAATCAATATACTTCTTTTTAAAATCATTATACACTACTTCAGTAGCGTCAATCTTAAAGTCTTCAAGCATCTCTGTAAATTCCTCAGACAATACTAATCCCTTAGTAATTATTTCAGGACCAGATAAAATTTTCTTATTTCTGGCATCAATTGCTATTGTAATAATAACTAAACCTTCTTGAGCAAGTAGTTCACGATCTTTTAGAACATATTCATTAATATCTCCAACAATCGAACCATCAACTAATACATCACCATGGCTAATTCTATTACTAGACTTAGAATATTCTTTATCATTAAACTCAGCAATCTCACCATTTTCTAAAATGATGATTTTACCTTCACTATAACCAGATTCCAATGCTACTTGTTTTTGCGTGAATTGATGACGATATTCTCCAATAACAGGAATAATATACTTCGGTTTAAGCATATTATATAACATCTTCAAATCTTCTCTGCTAGCATGAGAACTCTTTAATAAATCCTTTTTAATTTCTATTACCTCAGCACCAGCTTTATATAAAATATCAATAGTTCTTGCTGCCATTCTCTCAGTACCTGGTACTGGTGGAGTAACAGTAACAACTTTATCATTTTCTTTAATTTTTATTAATCGATCTTGTCCTCGACACATTCTTTGTAACATATAGAATGGCTCATGACGATTACCTGTAACAATAACAACTAAATCATCATCATCATTCGTATTTTTATCATCTATATATCTTAAATTAACTAAATTTTCATCAGGAATTTTTAAGTATCCACTATTCATTGCAATATTTACAATCTTTTGAGCTTTTCTTCCAATTATAGCAATGCGTCGATTGTTTTCAACACTGACATTAATAATTTTTTGAATTCTATCCAAGTCGGATGAAAAAGTTGAAAATATTACTCTTTTAGGACTTTGAAGGGCATCTGAAATTGCATAAACCATATTTATGTCTGATGTCACTCTATTGATATTTGATGTACCAATACTTTCAGAAGCTAGAGCCAAAACTCCTCCAGAAGCTATTTCGCCAATTTTACTAAATGATATACGATATCTACTATCACTATTTACATCAAATGTAAAATCAGGAGCATACACAATAAAACCATCATCTGTTTTAATTGCAATATTTACTGCCTCAGGTATACTGTGGCTTACATAGTAGAAGTGAACTTGAACATTTCCAAATTTCATGATTTTTTCTTCATTAATTCTATATAAACGATAATCACTTATCTTCATATCATTATCCTGAAGTAGATCCTCTAATACAGAAATTGTGAAGTGAGTTCCATAAACCCCAATATTTAACTCTTTTAAAAGTTCTGGAACTGCTCCAATATGATCTTCATGACCGTGGGTTATAAAAAGTCCCTGAACACGATCTTTGTTTTCAATTAAATAACTAATGTCTGGGATTACTGCATCTACCCCATATAAATCAACACTAGGATATTTTAAACCGGCATCCAGAATGAATATTCTATCATCTACTTCACAAATGAACATATTCTTTCCGTTTTCAGCTAATCCACCCAGTGCAAAAAACTTTATTTTACTCATAATAAACCTACCTTTACTTATTATATTATACCAAATCGAGCAGTAAATTACAATTAAAAAGTATTATTAATATAATTATAAGGTTAATAATAAAAATTGCATGAACTATTCACGCAATTCTATAACTTTTCTAATGAATTTGTTTTTATATATCTCAATACATTCATCAATAATATTCATTGCTTCTTCTCTACCTAAAATCTCAGTAACAGAAGTTGTTTTATTTTCTAACTGTTTATATACAGTAAAAAAATGAGAAATTTCTTCAAATACATGTGATGGTAAATCAGAGATATCTTTATACTGATTCATAGACGGATCTCCAGTGCTTATAGCAATGATTTTTTCATCAATTTCATCAGAATCAATCATCTTAATAACACCTATTGGATAGCAGTTAACTAAACAAAGCGGAGTAATTTCTTCATTACATAAAACTAATACATCTAATGGGTCATTATCATCAGCATAGGTTCTTGGAATAAATCCATAATTAGCAGGATAATGTGTTGATGTATACAAAACACGATCCAAAACTAACATACCCGTAGTTTTATCCAGTTCATACTTCATTTTACTACCTTTAGATATTTCAATACATGCAATAAAACTATCCCTCTTTATTCTTTTTTCATCAATGTCATGCCAAATATTCATATTTATCCCCTTTTCATAATATTTCTTGTAGCTATAATATTACATAAACCGAGACAATTTTCAATAATTATTTGATTTATATAAACAGGAGCCTTTATTTCTACTTTTCTTATTTCATTAATCAAATCAAAAACACTATTTTTAGGAATATATCTATCAGATTTTACAGGAACTCGATTTATCATTCCATTAAGAACTGAAACCGTTGAAGTGAATAATCTCATCGGATTATTTACTTCATCCAATCCATATTTTATTCCTCTTGGACACATATTCCCAGTCACAACATCATTTTCAACATGTAATTTACAACCTCTAGGACATACAATACATATTAAATCAGGCATCACTGACTCCTATTCTTATTACCGAGTTAGAACTTGTTGAAAAATGAATCCTAACCATTTCACTAGGTAATAAAAAATTCTTTTTGACTCTCTTAATTATAGCATCATTTTGGTAAATTTCAATATATTTATTCTCAAGGGGTGTCTTAACTCTAAAAGATACTTCTACTTCTTCATTAACAAAACCTATTTGTGGTAAAACATATGAAATCATTTTACCCGATTCCATTTTAAAACTATCATTGATGTTAACTTGTTCATTAACATATTTTGCAGCATATTTACCGGCAATCATACTCTCTTTAGTAACATTATCAACGAGATCATGTACATGTAACCCATTTCCACAAGCAAAAATACCTTTTATACTTGTTTCATAATGAGAATTAACTACCGGACCCTTAGTGATTGGATCAATAATTATATTTAATTTCTCAAGAAGTGGATTATAAGGAATAAGCCCAACTGATAATAACAATGCATCACATTCAATTTCTATATCTGTTCCATCAATATAATTAAAATCATCATCAACTTTACTTATAATTATTCTTTCTAAGTTTGCTTTACCAATTATCTTTTTAACAGTGTGTTTTAGATATAATGGAATATTAAAATCATGTAAACATTGGACAATATTTCTACTTAAACCATTCGAGTAAGGCATTATTTCAGCAACACCTATAACATTAGCACCTTCAAGAGTCATTCTTTTAGCCATGATTAACCCAATATCGCCGCTTCCAAGAATAAATATTCTCTTACCTATAAGGTAGCCATCGATATTCATATATTTTTGGGCTAAACCAGCAGTTAAAACCCCATTTGGTCGATCTCCAGGTATATTTATAGCTTCTTTTGTTCTTTCCATAGCACCTGTTGAACAAATAATTGCTTTAGCTTTAATTTCTATAATTCCATCTAAATCATTTATACATTTAATAATTTTATCATTATCAATACTTGTAACTATTGTATTATTTAAAAGGTTAATGTTTCTTGATTTTACCATTTCTTCAAGCCTAAACGCATACTCCGGACCAGTTAATTCCGATTTGAAAACTTCAAGTCCAAAGCCATTGTGAATGCATTGAAGAAGTATACCTCCTAAAAACTTATCTTTCTCAATAATTAATATTGATCTTAGTCCTTCATCATAAGCACCAATTGCACTACTTAATCCAGCACTTCCTCCACCAATTATGACTAAATCGTATTCCTTCATGCTTATTTACCTAATTTCTTCATAACTGGAGAGTTTAATTTATCATAATCAACCAAACTAACATCAATGTTTAACTCTTCAGCCAATATTTTAATAACTCTAGACTGACAAAAACCACCTTGGCAGCGACCAAACCCAGCTCTTGTTCTAATTTTTACTCCTCTTACAGATTTTGCTCCACAACTTCTTCTAATTGAATCTCTAATCTCCGCTTCTGTGACTACCTCACATCGGCAAACTATATTACCATATTGTTTGTTTTCATCAATTAATTTTTGTTGGTCAACTTTTGATAGCCTATTAAATCTAATTACTTGCTTCCTATATGGGCTATAATCTTTTCTTAACTCTAATTTAAATGATTTTTTAATCATGTTTTCAACTTCTACAGCAATTGCAGGAGCAGCAACTAATCCAGGAGACTGAATACCAGCAACATTTATAAATCCGGGTTGCGATTCTTCAATAATAAAATCATCCTTATCACTAACAGCTCGATTTCCAGAAAATTGTTTAATAATATGCTTATAAGGAATATTATCAATTATCATATTAGCCTTTTCTTTAACATTTTCTAATACATCTTTAGAAGTTGATACATCATCTTTGCTATCAACAAAATTACTAGAAGGACCAATTAGATAATTGTATGCTGTAGTTGGTGTTAGTAATACTCCTTTACCCTTACTTGATGGAACAGTAAATATAACATGTTTAATAAAGTTATCATCAAAATGATCCAAAACTAAGTATTCACCTCGCCTTGGTTTGATATTAATTTTATTTTCGCAAACCATATTATTAATATCGTCTGCATATAATCCAGCACAATTTATTACTGCTTTTGTTATATATTCATTTTTATTGGTATAAACATAATAATTATCTTTTTTTACAATGTTAATAACTTCACTATTTAGAAGAAATTCAACCTTGTTTTCTATTGCATTTTCCATCAATCCAACACACAACTCAAATGGATTGATAATTCCAGCCCTTTTAGCATATAAAGCTGATTTAACATTTTTAGTAATGTTAGGTTCAAGTTCCAACACTTTATCTTTATCAATAATTATCGCATCAACACCATTTTTCTTAGCCCTAAGTAATAATTCATCTAATATTCTTTCTTCTTCATCATTTCTAGCTATTGTTAATGAGCCATTTCTGATAATTTCAATATCTAACTCTTTGCAAATATCATCATATAAAGAATTACCTATAACATTTAACTTAGCTTTTAAAGTGTTTGGAAGTGGATCATATCCCGAATGTAATATAGCACTATTAGCTCCACTTGTACCAGCTGCAACATCATTCTCCTTTTCTAAAACAAGTATTCTTAAATTGTACTTAGAAAGGGTTCTTGCAATCATTGAACCAACAACACCAGCTCCGACAATGATAATATCATACATTCTACCACCTCTTATTTAAATGCTCTAGCAGCATTTATTGCTTTTTTCCATCCATTATATAAAATATCTCTTTTTCTGCTGTCCATCTTTGGTAAGAATAATTGTTCTATACCATGTAATTTCTTCAGTTCTTCCTTGTTTTTCCATACTTTTACAGCTAAACCTGCCATATAAGCTGCTCCTAAAGCAGTTGTTTCAAGACATTCAGGACGCATAATTTTACAATCGAGAATATCAGATTGAAATTGCATCAAATAATTATTAGAACTTGCTCCACCATCAACAGCAAGTGAGGTAATTGCCGTTTTTGCTTCTTTAACCATCACTTCCATTACGTCTTTTGATTGATAAGCAATCGATTCTACAGTTGCATTAATAAAATGTTCTTTTTTAGTTGATTGAGTAATTCCAAACACACTACCTCTAGTATCATTATCCCAATATGGCGTTCCTAAGCCAACAAATGCCGGGACTACATACACACCATTAGAACCTTTAACTCGATCTGAATATATTTCACAATCTTTAGATTTATTAAACATTCTCATAGAATCCCTAAGCCATTGAATTGCACTTCCAGCAACAAATACCGAACCTTCAAGAGCATATTCAACTTTCCCATCAAAACCCCAAGCAATAGTCGTTAGTAAACCATATTCACTAAAAACTAATTTTTCTTTAGTATTCATCAACATAAAGCATCCAGTACCATAGGTATTCTTAATATTACCAAGGTCAAAACAGCATTGACCAAATAATGAAGCTTGTTGATCTCCAACAATACTAGCGATTGGAATATTAATCGATGGATCAATGTCTTTTAACTTAGTTGCTATCCCATAAACTCTACTACTATCACATACCTGTGGCAAAATAATACTAGGTATATTAAACAAATCAAGTAATTCTTGGTCCCATTTAAGAGTTTTAATATTAAAAAGTAAAGTTCTTGAAGCATTTGAATAATCTGTAACAAACACTTTGCCTTCGGTAAGTTTCCAAACCAAGAAAGTGTCTACGGTACCAAATAAAATATCACCTTTTAATGCTTTTTCATAAACTCCTTCAACATTATCAAAAATCCATTTAATTTTACTTGCTGAAAAATAAGGATTTACCATTAACCCGGTTTTTTCTTTAATCATTTTTTCATAACCACGATTAATTAAATCCTCGCATATCGCTTGAGATTGCCTTGATTGCCATACAATTGCGTTATATACCGGTTTTCCGGTATTTTTATCCCACATAATTGTTGTTTCCCTTTGGTTTGTTATACCAATAGCAGAAATACTTTGATAATCTATATTGCTACTATTTATACAATCTTTTACAACCTCATAAACAGTTTCCCATATTTCATTTGCATTTTGTTCTGCCCATCCACTTTTTCTAGAAATCATAGAAACTGGCATTTGGCTGCTAGAGACCTCTAGACCTTGATTATTAAAAATGATAGCTCTGGAACTAGTAGTCCCTTGATCAATTGATAAAATGTATTTTTTCATATTAGTTCCTCTCAAAAAATTAAAATTTAATAAAAGCAGTATCAAACACTCAATAATGCCTGTAATTTGGCTTATGTTGTGTTTTTAGTTCCTAATCTACTAACTAAACACCCAAAAAGAAACTATAGCACAGTGAAAATTAAAGCCTCGTGGGATTTGGGAATTATATATATTTTTAGTTATTTTATACTATATATTAATTATATAATAAAACTAAAAAAAAAGATATATCTTATCATCAAAAAAAGAGCATATATATTGCGGAGTATTTTGTTTTTGGTATAATATAGATAGGTAGTATACATTATATATTAAAATATTATATTTCCCTCAAACAATTATTTTATTAGAATATTTGTATACTACCTATTTTATATACCTTCTCTTTTTATATATATAAAACTACTCTTTCCCTCAGAGTAGTTTTTTAATTATAACAAAAGGACATACTAAATTGTATGTCCCTTTTTTTATCTATTTTCAATTAGATCAACAACAGCATCGGCAATATTAACTGCATGATCGCCAATTCTTTCAATATTTGCAATAATATCAACAAATACCAGGGCAATAAAGCGGTTTTGATCTGCCGTTCCTTCTCTAAATCTTTCTATGTGTTTTACAATATAATTTTTATTTAATAAATCTAATTCATCATCTTGATTAATTACTTCTTTTGCTAGATTAATATCATTAACTTCAAATGATTTAATAGATTTTTCTACCATTACTTTTGCTATTTGAAGCATTTCAATAATATCTTCTTTTGCACTGGTATTTACTTTTTCTCCTCGAGAAGCAGCTTCATCAAAATATTCTACTAGATTTTCTGAATGATCGCTAATTCTCTCAATATCTTTCATTACATGAAGTATTTGCGAATATAGAATTACATCACGTTCTTCTAGTACGCTTCTACGCATCGAGTTTAAAAAATCCGATACTTTCTCGTAAATATGATCAATTGAAGTTTCTAATGAATATACTCTATCATGTTCAACTATATCGTCTTCTACAATATACTTCGATAATGATACTACCCCATCAATTGCCATGTTTCCAATATTTATAACTTGCTTCTTGGCAATTTCTAGAGCTGTAGATGGTGCTAACTCAACTACATCTCTTTCAAGTTCATGCAAATCTACAATAATACATACGTCTTTTCCACTATCCGGAATTAACTTAGTTGCCATTTTAACTAATAAGTATGTGAAAGGGAGAATCAAAGCAGTTGTTGCAATATTGAAAATAATATGAGCAAGTGCTATTTGCATTTTCGGATCAGCATTTACAATGCCACTAAACCATTCAATCCCCCGTGAGTATGGTTTTAGTAAAATCATGAATATTATTGTTCCCGTGACATTGAAGACAATATGGATTAAAGATGCTCTTTTCGCGGCTGTAGAAGAACCAAATGATGCAAATACAGCTGTAATTGTAGTTCCAATATTCGATCCAAATAGAATTGGTAATGCAGCAACTAAAAGGAATGACTCACTTGAAGAAATTAAACCCTGTAAGATTCCAATAAATGCTGAAGAAGACTGTATTGCAGCCGTACCTACAGTACCAATTAGGACTCCAAGTAATGGTCTAGACTCTAAACTAGAAACTAAATTAATAAACTCGGGAAGTTTGGCCATTGGTTTGAGTGAAGTTTCCATTAAATATAAACCAAAGAATAATGCACCAAAGCCAAATACTGCTTCTCCAATATGTTTAGAAATTTGTTTACGACCAAATAAATACAACAGAGATCCTACAAGCAAGAAAAATGGTGCATATGAAGAAATATTTAAACCAATAATGAATGATGTTACTGTTGTACCAATATTAGCACCCATAATAACACCTACTGCTTGAGGAAGGCTCATTAACCCCGCCTTAACAAATCCAATAGTCATTGCTGTTGTTGCACTACTAGATTGCATTAATACAGTAACTAATGCCCCAACAAATACTCCCTTAATTGGATTAGATGTAAATTTATCTATAAGTATCTTTAATTTTTGACCAGCAATTTTTTTAAGTCCTTCTCCAAGGAATGTTATACCAAGTAAGAATATACCTAGTCCCCCGAGAATAAATCCCCACCAATTAAGCGAAAATATTTCGACTGAGTTTCCAAAAAAAAACATAATTAATCTCCTGTAAATTTATTTTTGTTTTAGAAATAAAAATTAAGGTAATAGTTAGATATCTTATCTAACAATTAAACCATTCAAGAAAATTATAACACATAATTTTTTTTTAATAAACAAATAATTTAAACTTATAACGTTTTCATTAAAAAAGCCAAAATTAATTGGCTTTTTCTAATCTCTTATATCAACACTAAAATCGGTAGTATTAACAAAAACTTTTTCCGAACTTGATGTTGGTATATTTTTACCGATATAATCTGCTCGAATTGGAAGTTCTCGATGCCCTCTATCTACTAATACAGCAAATTGAATTTTACTTGGTCGACCATAATCAATTAAAGCATCCATAGCAGCTCTGACACTTCTACCAGTATATAAAACATCGTCTACTAATATAACCGTCTTCTTTTCAATATGAAAATTTTTAACACTGTTTTGTTGGTTACTTTCATTATCGATTCGATCATCACGATAATTACTTATATCTAAAGGATAGCAATCTACTTCTATTCCTGCAAATTTCATTAAATTCTCTTTGAGTATTTTAGCAATCGGATATCCTTTTTTTAGTATTCCAACCAAAACGATATCATTTAAGTCTTGGTTTCTTTCAATTATTTCATGGGTAATTCTTTTGAGTGTCCTAATTACTTGTTCACTACTCATAATCTCTTTAACGTTTGCCACAAAGCCCTCCTTAAATATCTAATCTAAGATTTTGAAAATGCGTATCTTTCCCAGCTTCTTGTTCACTTAAAATTTGCGCTACTCTTGTTGAAGCGGCAGCTGCTATTGCACCCACTATATCATCTAAAAAAGTATGACATCTATCTGATTTTCCATCCGCATTTAGTTGATATACTATTCCCGGTTTATTAACATCAATATCTCCAAAATTTGTTTGACCAATTACTCCGTAATTTCCAGCAATTGATAAACCAAAAATCTCATCGATACCAAACATTCCTAAATCAGCTCTCATGATGTCTTGAATTGGAGATCTAAATACACCTTCTTCAGTTAAACGATCAATCTCAATTCCTAATTGAATTAAGTGAAAAATATCACGATAAGATAAAATTTTCTCGACAGATTCAATACAAGTCTTCATTTCAATGTTAGAGTTATATCGAGATTGTTGTTTAAATGCTATCTCAGCGATACTGTCAATTGATACTCCACGTTCTAATAATCTTTCTTTATTCATTTTATACATTTCTTCTCTTGAGAAGAATACTTTTGGTTTCATAGAACCCTCCTATTTAAAGTTATTATATTTCTACCCTTACCATTTAAAAAGTCACTAACATTCATTAATTTCTTTCCTTCGGGTTTAATTTGATCAAAACATATCGTTGAGAAGCCTCCACAAGAAACTGCAAAACTGGTTTTTGTTATAAAGACAATAACTCCTGGTTCTTCTTTATGATCAAAATTAATAATCTTACTAGAATATACCTTATATATATTGTTATCAATTTTAAAATATGCTCCAGGATTAGATGATAAACCTCTAATTTGATTAAAGACATCTTTCGAAGTTTTACTAAAATCAATCAATTCATCTTCTTTTGTTAAATTGTATGCAAAAGTTGCTTCATTTTCATCTTGAGCAATTATATTTAAATTATTGTTTTCAATGTCATTTAAAGCCTCAATTATCATTTCACTTCCTAAAGATGCAAGTTTTTCAAACATCGAATCGGCATCGTCAGTCTCCAATATTGGAATCGACCTTTTAGACAGCATATCCCCAGCATCCATTTTTTTAGCCATATAGATAATGGTTATTCCCGTTTCTTCTTCCCCATTCATAATCGATCTTTGAATAGGGGCTCCCCCACGATATTTTGGAAGCAAGGAACCATGAACATTTATTGCTTTATATTTGGGATAATTAATAAGCCTCATACTTACAAACTGGCCAAATGCTGCAGTAACAATAATATCAAAGTCTAATTTAAGAATTTCTTCTTCAACTTCTTTAATTTTGTATGGTTGTAATATATTAATGTCGTTTTGTAGAGCCAACTTTTTAACTGGACTAAATACTATTTCTTTTTTTCTTCCGACAACTTTATCTGGTTGAGTAACCACTAATACTACTTCATGAAATTTTAGTAGTTTTGATAAAATTGTAGCTCCAAACTCTGGAGTACCCATAAATACTATTTTCAATCTATCACATTCCTTTTGGATATCGCTCATAATTAACTAAAACACCTTTATCCTTAAATGTTTTAGTAGCATCATTTATTATTTTTATAACATTTTCATAATTATTATGTTTAATTATCAACTTAACCCCTCTAGATGGATAGTCATATGTCGGACCTAAGACATTTTCGCCAACAATATGCTTTAATGCTTTTCTAACATAATATGCAAAATGATATATTTGATCAAATGGACCCTTAGCCATTAATTTATTAATTTCAAAAAAAGGATCATAATTAAGGGTTTCTCTTAAAGAAATTTCTTTATCGTAATAATTATCAAATGAATTACTTGTTCCATATTTTATTGCATAATGATCTTTATAATAAGTTTGAATTACACTCACTTCTTTGTTTGCCATTTTAGCAATCATATTATAGGTAAATTCACTTGCACGGTGATCATTTAAATTTAAAAATGAATCAACATATAACAAACCTACAACCTTAATATTATCATATTTTAGTGATTTTGTCAAAAAATTAGTTCCTAGTATAATATCTACTTCATTTTCTTCAATAGCATTAATCACATTAATATAATCATTCAATTCTTTAATATTATCACTATCTACTTGAATTATGTTAGCTTTAGGAAATAGCATAGACACCTTTTGAAATACTTGTTCTAACCCAAAACCAAGAGTCATATAATTAGTAGAGCCACATTTGCAGGTTGCATAACTTTCGGTTTTATAATCACAATAGCTACACTTAGCTTGTTTTTTATTATTTAGGTAAGTAAGTGGAATATTACACTTAGGACACTTAACAACCTCTCCACAACTTCTACACTTGATTTGCGTTGAGTAAGCCTTATTATTAACTATTAACATTGAGATTTTATTCTCTTCAAATGCTTGTTTCATCTTATCAATTAGAATATTTGATAAAACAAATGTATTGTTTTCTAAAACCTCATTCTTCATATCAACAACAATTACTTCATTATTGTTACTTATATTATATTCAAGCAGATAACATCTGTTAATTCTTGTTTTATAATAAGTTGATATTGATGGCGTACTTGTTGAATACATGAGTTTTGAATTCAAATTAGCAGCACGAGTACTAATTACTTCTCTTAAATCATAGTTAGGAAAATTATCATTAATATACATACGACTTTCTTCTTCAAGAACAATAAAAGTACCAACATTATCAAAAGGCAAAAATAGTCCCATGCTTGTTGTTACTAAAACATGGTATTTACCATGCCTTATATTCATGAATATATCATAATTATCACTTGTCGTATTTTTTGAATGGTATGTATAAATTGTTAAATCATCAATCATCGAAGAAATATATAAACTAAATTCTTCAGAAAGCATAATATTAGGAGTAAAAATTACAGTCTTTTCATTCTTTTTAATATTTTCAATAATAATTTTTATATAAAAAGATACTTTAAACTCTTCATCATTAGAAAACAATAAAAAAGGTTTATTCTCTAGTTCTTGATACATACTAATTAATTGTTGTTGATCAATATTATATGTGTACTTATCTTTGCAAGTGATGTTATCACTAACTTCATTAATCTCTAATCGCTCTTCAAATTGTATAATCTTATCTTTTACCATTTTATTAAGTAAAAGTTTTGTGCATCCAGAAGCTATTCTTATGTCTTCTTCTTTAGTTACCCCAGAAGAAATTAATGACACAACTGTATTTCTAATATTACTCTTTTGAATATTATTATCTATAACAAAGTAAAATCTAACTTTCTTGTTTTTTCCATATGTGGCAAAATCGTATTCTATTTGAATATTACCTTTGTCTATCTCTCTTTTTATTATATTTTGATACTTAAGTATGTTATTATCAAATTGTATCCTTGATTTTCCTTTAAAAAGCAGGGCAAGTTCGGGATTTAGTTTATCATATTCATTTACATAAATATACTTTCTTTTTTGTTCTTTAAGAAAAGTGGGTCTCATTAGATTTAAACTATTTACCATGGAAATGTTTAAGTTCTTGCTTAGATTAAAAGCCAAACTTATTTGTTCATCTGTTAACTCTTTATCAAAATCATAAACCTCTTTAATATCTTTTAAGTTACCTTCAAACTCACTATTATCATTTATTTCGATAACATATCCTAAAATATCCTGCATACCAAAAGAAACCAGAACTCTACTTCCAACATAAACATAGGATTTTAAGTATTCTGGTATTTTATATTCAAATGATTCATCGATATTACTAGTTTTTAAATCCACCACTACCTTAGCGATCATTAAACTCACCACCTTTAAAAAAAGCCCATCAATTGACGGGTCATCTAATTTCAATTTTATTTTCGTAAATTTCTTCTAGTGCGATGCCAATCGATTTTTTACTACTCGGGTTTGTAACTAAAATTTCAGAACCATTTTCAATTTGTCTAGCTCTAATCGCCGCACCTATTACTAATCTATATTTAGAATTAGTTTTTGAAACTAATTGGTCAATAGCTGGATATCTCATCCCATCTTTTTCTTTTATCATTATTACAAGCAAACTATTTAAGTTTGCAACTCCTTTCTATTCTTTATCTAATCCGATAAGTTTTTGATATGTTGCAACAGTTCTTTCTGTCTTCGCATGTTCTGCTCTTATTATTGCCATGATTTTGTCAGCTGCATTTTCAACAGTGTCATTTACAACAATATAATCATATAAATATGCAAGTTCAATCTCTCTTCTTGCTTTTTCTGTTCTATGTTTTACAACCTCAGCAGATTCAGTACCTCTAGTATGTAACCTTTTAAGTAAATCCTCAATTGTAGGTGGTGCAATAAAAATAAAAATTGCATCTTTCATTTTCTTTCTAACTTGAAGCGCACCTTGAACTTCAATTTCTAAGACAACTTCTTTTCCAGCAGCTAATTGCTCCTCCACTTTATCCAGAGGAGTACCATAATAATTATTTACAAATTCTGCGTATTCCAAAAATTTATTTTCTTTGATTCTTTCTTGGAATTCTTCATGAGATACGAAATAATACTCTCTGCCGTTTTTTTCGCCTTCACGTGGAGGTCTTGTCGTCATGGAAACTGAGTATACTAAATCATGGCCGGTCATTTCAAACAATGCACTTCTAACAGTACCCTTACCAACTCCTGATGGCCCTGATAAAACTACTAATAATCCTCTATTGTCTAATTTCATACACTACCTCATTATATATACATTATACTACATAAACGAAATAATTAAAAGTATATTTTGAAAATTCTTTGTTTATATGGTAAAATGAAAATAGGTGATTAGAATGTCTTTTGATGGATTATTTACAAAACATCTCGTAGAAGAGATGAAACCAAAGCTAATGAATAATAGAATAAATAAAATAATCAACATTAGTGATAGTGAGATTGTTTTTTCTATGCAATCTAAAGATAAGGTTCTTTTCTCTTTAAATCCTCAAAATCCTCATTTTAGAATTACTCATCTTGATTACTTAAATAGTAATACCTTACTGTCTAATTTTCTTAAAAGAAAGATTGAAGGCGGTATTATATCTAATTTTTATCAAATAGGAAATGATCGAGTAGTTGTTACTGAAATTTCTAATACCGATGATTTAGGATACAAAAAAAGTTATAATTTAATTTGTGAATTTATTGGAAGAAATGCAAATATGATAATTACAGATAGTGACTTTATGATTTTAGAGGCCATTAAGAAAAGTTATTTAAGTGATGATAGAATAATACAACCAAAAGTCAAATATGAGTTTTTAAGTCAAAATAAGGTTAATCCTTTTTTAAATGATAATACAAACTTTCAAAACAACATATTTGAAGGGGTTGGTCCATTATTATTTAAAGAAATTAACTTTAATAATTCACTAATTAATACTATCAATCAAAAAACCAAACCTACTATTTTTACATCCCTTAAACGACAAGAATATTATGCTTTTGATCTAAATCATATCGAAGGTGATCGAATTTATTTTAATACATTATCAGAAATGCTAGAATATTATTATGTTACTATCCAAAATGATGAACTACAAAATGCCGATCAAAAAAGAATTAATCAGTTTATTTCCAAAGAATTATCAAAACTACATAATAAACTATCTAAACAAAAAACTGAACTATTAGATGCTCATGCCAATTTAAAATATGAGCAATTAGCTAATTTGCTTACAACTAATATTCATAAAGTGTCAAAGTATCAAGAAGAAATAAAAGTTTTTAATTTTTATACTAATGAAGATATAATTATTAAATTAAATCCTAAAATTAAACCAACTGAAAATATTAATATGTATTTTAATAAATTTAAAAAAGCAAAAAGGACAATCGAACATCTAAATAATACCATTGAAGAAACAAAACGTGAAATACTTTATTATGAAACTCTAAAATCTCAATCCACATCAACTAATATTAATGACTTAAAAGAAATTATTAGTGAGGTTGGTTTATCAAATGAAAAGTCGAAACCAAAAAAGCCTCAAATATTAAGATACACAGATGATAAAGAAAATATTTATCTTGTTGGTAAGAATAACAAACAAAATGAATATATATCATTTACATTAGCAGATAAGTTCGACTACTTCTTCCACGTTCTAAATTATCCAGGAAGTCATGTTTGTTTTAAAGGAAACATTACCGAAGATACAATTTATAATGCTGCATTGCTTGGAGCCTATTACTCAAAAGCAAATACCAATGTGAATGTCGATTATACCCAATACAAATGGGTCAAAAAAATTAAAGGAATGAAAGGCTCTTTTGTAAGATACACGAATCATTCAAGTATTAATGTACCCTGTTCTTTAGATGAAATTAATAAACGATTAACACAAATAAAATAAACACCAAATTCAAATTATGAATTTGGTGTTTTTTATGTCTTATTATAATACTTACAAAATGATGTAAAAGGACATTCATCACATTTTGGGTTTCTTGCATTACATAAGTAACGTCCAAAGAAAATCAGTAGGTGGTGTAGAAGATGCCAGTTTTCTTTTGGAAAACCATTTTGTAAATCTATCTCAATTTTATAAGGATCAGTAGAAAGTGATAAACCAAGTCTAACAGAAACCCGAGAAACATGAGTATCAACAGCAATAGCAGGAATATGATAACCTTCTGATAGAACAACATTTGCAGTTTTTCTTCCAACTCCAGGAAGTTTAACAAGATCATCTAGAGTATTAGGAATAATACCCCCATATTCATTCACAATCAATTTTGCTGTATTTATGATATTATTCCCCTTTGCTTTATATAAGCCAAGAGAAGAAATAATACTAATAACATCTTGATAGTTAGCTTCTGATAATGAATATACATCGGGGTACTTTTTAAATAAATCAACTGTTACAATATTTACACGAACATCTGTAGATTGAGCTGAAAGCATGACAGAAACAAGCAATTCATAAATTGACTTATAGTTTAGTTCACACCCGGCATTAGGAAATAGCTTTAGAAGATTATCGAATATGAGTTTATTTCTTTTTGTATACATTATTGAATAGTTCTTGTAGATCACCTTTTGGAATAGGTTTATCCTCTTTTTTGTTATTTAGGAATACATCTACATACTTAACATTATTCTTCTTTAATCTAGTTGCTTCACTTACTGCTTCTTTAATGGTGTCGATACTATATTTATCAATACTAATCCAATGATTAATTACTTCTAAATCTAATGGCTTCAACAATGTTCCAAACTGGTTTTCAATAAATTTAACTAATAATTGAAAACTATTATTCTTTTCTTCAGATGTCACATTTTCATCTTTATTCTCTAATAAATATGATAGTCTAATATATGTTTCATCCAAATTAAATTCTTCTCCACAACTTGCATCAACTACAGTAAGATTTACATATCCTTTATTAACTAATTCTACCAACTTCTTACCTAAAACAGAACTTGAAATTTTCATTGATTTAGCAATATCAGATGCTATAAGCTTTTTATTGCCAATTTTCAATAAACTATTTAATTTCATTAATATAACAACTTCAACTTCAGTAATATCTAACAAATGATATTTTTCAAGAAGTAACTTATTAAAATCAATAGTTTGATTTTTTATTAAATTGAAATATTGACTCATAATTTACCTCGCAACTAATTTTAATGCATCCTTGGCTGCATTTTGTTCTGCTTCTTTTTTTGTTTTACCCTTACCAATTCCTAATTTAACTCCATCATGAAAAACCGCAACCTCAAATGTTTTATTATGAGGCGGCCCTTCTTCCTTAAACAATGTGTAGTTTACACCTTTTCGACTTTCTGCTTGAACATATTCTTGTAATTTACTTTTGTAATCAACAAAATAGTCAATATTTTTAGTCTTAATTTTTGGAAATAAAAACTTCGCAAGAAATGCTCTAACATAAGCAATATCATTATCTAAATACATAGCTCCTAAAAAACTTTCAAACAAATCCGCTAAAACTGCTTGACTATCTTCATTGTGATCTTTTGCACCTTTACCCAATAATAAACATTTATCGAGTCCAAGAGCTAAACTATACTCGGCATTTGCTGGTGTACATACATAGTTAGCACGAATTTTAGTCATTTCCCCTTCGGAAATATCTTCATTTTTATACAAGACTTCTCCAACAAGAAAACCCAAAACAGCATCACCAAGAAATTCTAATCGTTCATAATGTCGACAATTATTCTCATTGGCAAATGATGGATGAGAAAATGCTTCATAATAGAGATTAATGTTTTTAATGCTGATTTTCCAAGGTTTTATCGTTTCTTCAAGTTTTTGTTTAAATTCATCAATCTTCATTTTTAGATACTAGGCTTTCTTTCATAATCGAAACCACATTACCAAGCACAGCAAGTCTTGCTTGACGAATTGCTCTCATAAAAGCATATGCACTACTAGAACCATGAGCCTTAACAATTATACCATCGACTCCAAAAATTAAAGCTCCGCCAACTTCATCGGCATTTAATCTTTTTTTGAACTTCTTTAAATTATTTTTCATAAAGATATATCCTATTTTGCCGAGAATATTTCTTCCGATTTCTTCTTTTAATGCACCACCTAGAGCTTTTGCAGTTCCCTCCATAGTTTTCATAACCAAGTTTCCGGAAAAACCATCAGTAACTAATATATCACACTCTGTTGTTAAAAGTTCTTTAGGCTCAATATTTCCAGCAAAATTAATTGAAGAATCATTTGATAATAAATTAAATAACTCTTGTTCTAATTCCCTACCTTTTCCAGGCTCTGTTCCTATATTTAATAAGCCAACAATCGGCCTTTCTATATTTTTAGTCCCCCTTAAGTATACGGAAGCAAATTGAGCATGTTGAAGAACATGTTCAGCTTTAATATCAGTATTAGCACCCACATCTAGAAGTAAGCGATTTTTACCTTCAAAATATGGAAGAATTGGACACAAAGCTACTCTTTTCATACCCGGAATCCTTCTAACAATTAAGTGAGCAGCAACAATAGCTCCTTGCGTAGGACCTGCAGTTACAGCTCCATCACTTAATTTATCATGAACATGAGTAAATGCTTGAACCATCGATAAATCTTTATTTTTTCTAATTGTACTAATCGGGTCTTTTTCACCCATATCTAATTTTTTTGGAGCATTAACAATATTTACTCTTTCTTTAACTGTCAGGTATTTATTGATTTCTTTCTCATCCCCAAACAAAGTTAATTCAATATCTTTATACTTGTTTATTGCTAAATTAACCCCTTTAACAATTTCCTCAGGAGCATAATCTCCACCCATAACATCGATAGCTAATTTAATCATATTTAATACCTCTATTCCAAATTTTCTTTTGTCTGCTGATAATTATTATGAGCCATATCTAATAGCAACTTATACTCATCAGTAAAAAATTTTTTGCTTGCAAATAAAGAATCAGCTAACTCATTAACTTCTTCTAATAAATCTTTATCTTCAATCAAATTCGCAACCTTAAAATCAATATTTCCAGTCTGTCTTTCACCAAAAATATCACCAGCTCCACGGTTCAGCAAGTCAGCTTCAGCTAAAACAAATCCATCAGAAGTCTTTTCAACCAAATCTAAACGTTTAATAGCCGTTTCATTCTCAGCTTTACTAATAAGAAAACAGTATGATTGGTAATCACTTCTTCTAACTCTTCCGCGCATTTGGTGAAGTTGAGCAATACCAAAGCGATCAGCATCTAATATTACAATTGATGTGGCATTTACAACATTCACACCAACTTCAATAACACTTGTCGAAACAAGAATTTGAATTTCATTGCTTTCAAACTGGTCCATAACCGCCTTTTTTTCTTGAGCACTTAATTTTCCATGAATTAATCCAACCTTAGCAACATCTTGATAATATCTCTTTGTGTTTTCAAAAACATCAATGGCATTTTTTAAGTCCATAACATCAGAATCATTTATCATCGGAGTAATTATATATATTTGTCTACCCCTCTTTATTTCCTCTCTAATGTGTTCAAAAACCATATGTCGATGCGAATAATCTAAATATTTTGTAATTACTTCTTTTTTATGTCCAGGCATGGTTTTTATAAATGAAATATCAGAATCGCCAAGTAAACTTATTGCTAGAGTTCTTGGGATAGGCGTTGCACTCATCTTAAGATGATCAATTAAATAGCCTTTTCCTACAAGTGATACTCTTTGACGCACTCCAAAGCGATGTTCCTCATCAGTAACAACCAAACCAAGTCGATTAAAAATTACATCTTTTTGAAATAGAGAATGAGTACCAATAATAATATTAACTGTACCCTCTTCTAATTGTTTTAAAATTAACTTTCTTTCTTTTGATAAAATAGATGAAGTCAATAAAACAATGTTTATATTCTCCTTTTCAAATAGTTTCTTAAATGTATAATAATGTTGATTAGCTAGAACT
Organism: Bacilli bacterium; assembly: GCA_041675825.1. Classification (GTDB taxonomy): domain Bacteria; phylum Bacillota_I; class Bacilli_A; order ML615J-28; family CAG-698; genus JAEYQM01. Next base: position 21,747 of record JBAYTC010000012.1, read on the forward strand.
TCAGTAGGAACCATAATAGCTCCTTGATAATTAGCACTAACAACCGCTAGAAGGGCAATTGCTGCAACTACAGTTTTACCACTTCCAACCTCACCTTGTAATAATCTATTCATTTTATATCTTGAAGAAATATCATGTAAGATATCATTTTTACATTTTTCTTGATCACTAGTAAGCGTAAATGGTAATTTTTTTATGAATTCATCAACTCTATTAGGATTATAGGCTATTGCAACACCCTCAGGATAATTCTTTCTTACATATAACATATACTTAACTTTAAGCTGATACTTTAAGATTTCTTCGAATTTAAGTCTTTTCCTTGCGAGCTCTACTTCTTCAATAGTATCAGGTATATTAATAAACTTAATTGCAGCATCATACGATAGCAAATTATATTTTTCTTGAATTTCTTTAGGTAGAAAATCAATTAAAGTATTACTGTATTTGTAGTATATTTTTTCTTTAATCTCACGAATTCTTTTATCTGTAATCCCTTTTACATTATATACTGAAACCACATCAGATGTCAACTCATCAAAAGAGATTTCACTAGCAATAAATTTAGTATAATCTTTATCAAATTTACCTGTCAAACGTATATACTTACCGTAAAGAATTTTTGTTCTTAAAAAATGACGATTAAAAATAGTTACTTTTATATTATAACCCTCAGAGTCAATATAGAAAGTCATAATTGATAGATTATTTTTAGCATTATAAACAGACGCTTTTCCTTCACATATTCCATCTATTGTGACATTTTCCCCGATAATGCACTCATTAACCGAGACTACAGTATAATTAACAAATCTGCTCGGATAAAAAGTTAATAAATCATTAACAGTATTAATTCCACTTCTCTTAAGTGCTAAAACATCTTTTGATGTCATAAAATCTAATGTATTCAACTCCAAAATAAGCAACACCTTCCATTTAAAATAAAAAGGGCCAAAGCCCTTTTATCTATTCTATTGCTAGAATGTAGCTATAGACTTCTTGATTTCCTTCGATAACTTCTACTTCAAGATCGCTATAATTCTTTTCAACATACTTAATTACATCATTTAATTCTTTTTGAGGTACACCCTCACCATAAATAACCGTAATTATCTCTTTATTTTCAGTTATTGATTTACTCAATAAATTCTTAATAGCATCAATTCTACGATGATTAGAAGTAACTATTTTATTGTCACATATTCCAATAAAATCATCCTTCTTTATGTGAATCCCTTCAACATCAGTTTCTCTGATTGAATATGTAACTAAACCAGTAGTAACATTCGCAATTACTGATTCCATTTCTTCAAGAATATCATTCGGTTCACCATTTAAATCAAGCATTGTTAAAGCAGAGAAACCTTGTGCTAATGATTTAGACTCAATAACCCATACTTTACTTTCTTTATAAATTTTTGCCGCTTGATTAGCAGCTAAAATTATATTCTTGTTATTTGGGAACACAATTATGTTATCAGCATTCAAATGATCAAAACCTCTAATAAAGTCCTCAGTTGATGGGTTCATACTTTGTCCACCTTCAACCACGTAATCTGCACCCATTTCTTTAAAAGTCTTAACAAGACCTTCACCAGATGCTACTGATACAATTGAATATTTTGATCGTTTCTCAGGTTTAACAGGTTTTTGAATATGCTCTTCACCACATGCACATAAACCCTCTTCAACATGATTTACATCTTGAAGATTATTATGTTGAACAGTCATGTTTTCTATCTTTAAGTGAATAAATTCACCAAATTGTTGACCGATATTTAAAATCTCACCCGGTTTTAAAGTGTGAATATGTACTTTGATAATTTCTTCATCTTTAACTACAACAATAGAGTTTCCTAAAGGTTCAACTTGATCTAAAACCAGCTTTTCATCAAAACTATCAACATCAAATTTGTCTTTATTAATTTCTAATATAAATTCAGTACAATAACCAAACTCGATTTTTTCTCCATTAGTTACAACTAACTTGCTCGCTGTATGCAAAGTTTCATCAGTTAAACTCTTAGTTGATACAAAATCTCCACTTAATGCTCTTTGCATTCCTTCAAGAATTGTTATAAAGCCTGCACCACCACTATCTACAACCCCTGCTTCTTTTAAAACAGGTAGTAAATCAGGAGTCCTTTTTAATGAAGCTTTTGCTTCGTTTATATACTCATCAAAAAACTCATTAATTGACATTCTTGATGATGCAATTGTAACTAACTTTTCAGCCGCCTCACGTGCAACTGTAAGAATTGTTCCTTCAACTGGTTTCATAACCGCTTTGTAAGCTTGTTGAACACCACTAATAAAAGCCTTAGCAAGATTAATTGCATTAACAGAATTAAAACCTTCTAAACCTTTATAAATTCCTCTAAATAATTGTGATAATATAACACCAGAGTTTCCTCTGGCTCCCATTAACATACCTCTTGATAATTTTTTTGAAACTTCATATATACTATTTTCTTCTAAGTTTAATATCTCGTTAACTCCACCATCGATTGTCATTTTCATATTAGTTCCTGTATCACCATCTGGTACAGGGAATACATTTAGAGCATCAATCGACTGATAATTTAATTTTAAATTTTCGGCTCCGTTTATAACTAACGTTTTAAACAATGAACCATCTAGCTTGTTTATTTGCATTGAATCTGTCGCCTCCGTTATAAGTTCAATTTATATAAAATAACTTTACTTCAAAATATTACTAAAGTATTATAGCATAAATTTTTTAATATTGCAACTAAAATAATGCCATTACCCCACTAAACAGTGATATTTCCTTTGATATTCAAAGGAAATATCGATTTCACTACAAATTACATTAAAAAATGCAAACAATGTAATAATAACCAATTATATATTAATAATATATTGTATTAAAAACTAAAACTAATTCTTGCTAATAATTATATAGTATGGTATAATATTCTTGGTTTAAATTTAAAGGAGGTACATCATGGCTCGCAAATGTTATGTAACAGGCCTAGGCACTGTAGCTGGTAACAACCGCCCTCACTCATTAAAAGCATCAAGAAGAATGTGGAAAGCAAACTTACAAAAAGTAAGAATCATAGATGAAGATGGTAAAGTTAAACGTGTTTATGTTTCAACACGTGCTTTAAGATCTGGTCTTGTAAAACGCGCATAAAATCTTGAATGTAAGCAATAGATATCTATTGTTTTTAATTTAGTGATTAAAAAAAAGTATCGTGGAAGATACTTTTTTTTATGTTCTAATAACATTTAAGAAAAAAACATGTTCTTAAATATATTAATTAGATCTAAAAACCAATATCTTTTTATTATTAGTTATTAATGTTCCTTCTTTTTCTAGTATTTCATTACTTAGTCCGAAACTATCATAAATACTTAAAGGTGCATTATCCAAATTATACTTAAAACCCTTTAGTGAAATTTTTGTGTCAGGATCAATAGCAAAAAATGAAATATACTTATAATCGTTTTTTTTGAAAACAGTATTGGCATTTACAACCTCAATACGGTTGTGTTTATCTAAAAGCACGATAGGTAAATGAGTGTATCTTATTAGCAAATTAATAACTGAACGATAATGATCTAGTCTTCTTCCGGTTGCATTGTATAATATGATTTTTCTTAAAAGTTTTTTTGTATTATGTTGTTCTTGAAAATCTTTGCTAGCTAAATGTATGAGTGCCAACTCCAAATCGCTTTTATCCTTATCCGGATGGTAAATAATCAGGGACTTACTCTTATTCCTAATTTTATTAATTGATCCACTATCAAAATCACCAATTGAAAGATCTGGGCTAAGTTTATTTCTTATAATAGTCTCAGCACCTTGATCAACACCAACTAAGTATTCATCATCATCTGGTGAATACATTTTTGAAAAATCATCAACTCCCGCACACACAATTTTTATAATCATAGTTCTTTAAGCTCCTTTATTAATTTTTTTCTATTATGGCTCTTAAAAATATATGTACCAGCAACTAAAACATCACAACCAGCATTAACCACCAATTTAGATGTTTCTTCATTAATCCCACCATCTACTTCAATTAGATAAGTGTATTCATTTGCTTTCTTCTTATCATATAAATATTTGATTTTATCTAAAGCACTATCAATAAATTTTTGTCCACCAAATCCAGGTTCTACGGACATAATTAAAATTAAATCCAAATACTCTAAATAAGAATCTAATACCCTAACATCAGTATTAGGTTTAATTGATATTCCAACTTTAACACCTAGGCTTTTAAAATATTCAATAGTTTTGAGCACATCATTAACTGCCTCATAATGAAATGTTAAATAATCAGCTCCAGATTCAACAAAATCTTTAGCGTATTTAACCGGGTCACTAATCATTAAATGAACATCAAACACCATATCTACTTTACCTTTTAAGTTCTTGTAGACTAATGCTCCCAAACTAATATTTGGCACAAAGTTCCCATCCATAACATCAACATGGAGAAACTCAGCAGATGATACTGATAATACTTCTTCTAATAAATTATTAAAATCAGCTGATAATATTGAAGGTGCTACTATTGCCATATTAAACTCCTAATACTTTTTATTTTTCTTAATCTCATTAGAAAACAATACATAATTGTCATAGCGAGATTTTAATATTTCATCATTATTTACTTTTTCTTTTACATTACATCCAGGTTCAGCTAAATGTAAACACTTAGAAAATCGACACTTTGTTTGAAAAAATTCAACAAAGCACTGCGATAAACTAAGAGCATCCATTTCTAAATCTAATGTCCCAAATCCCGGAGTGTCTGCAACATATCCATTACCAACTTTTAGTAATTCGGTATGTCTAGTTGTATGTTTTCCCCTATTTAATGCAAATGATATCTCATCAGTCTTTATCATAAAATTCGGATTAAATCGATTAATCATAGTTGACTTGCCAACACCAGACTGACCAGCAACAACACAAATACAACCATCAATCTCATCAATAATCTTATCACTATCATTTGGAAGGTAATATACAGGATAACCTAAGGTCTTGTAGTATTCAGTAATAGTTTTATACTCTTCATTTTTAACTAAATCTAACTTTGTAAAAACCAAAACAATACTAATATTAGCATATTCAGCCATTGTAATAATACGATCTAGTAGATTAGTATTTAAATCAGGTTCTACAATCGAAGTCATAATAAAAACTTTATCAACATTACTGACAAATGGTCTTACTAAATCATTTTTACGATCGTGAACTTTAGAAATTTTCCCATTTTCAATAGATACTAAATCTCCAACTTTAGGCACAATTCCTTGGTGCCTAAATAGACCAATCGGTTTACAAATAAAATATTCACCGTTAATATCAATGGTATAATCACCACTAATAGACTTGATAATTAATCCCTTCATTTACCCTCTCTTTTAATTCTCAACTGCCCACAAGCAGCTTCGATATCATGTCCCTGTTCCCTCCTTAAGGTTACAGGGATTTTATTTTTTGTTAAATAATCATAAAACAAATTCATGTTTTCATTCGTACTTCTTCTTAAAATCTTACTTGTACTATTCATCGGAATTAAATTAACATAACAATTCATTCCTCTAACTAAACTAACTAACTCCCTAGCATGTTCAATCGAATCATTAATACCATCAATCAATATATACTCAAATGTTATTCTCCTATTAGTCTTATCAAAATAATATTTCAATGCTTTAAATAAATCTTCAATATTATATGAACGATTGATCAACATATGGGTACTTCGTAACTCGTCATTAGTAAAGTGAAGGGAAATTGCTAAATTAACCTGCAATTCAAATTCACTAAATTCATAGATCTTTGGAACAATACCACAAGTAGAAATAGTGATGTGTCTAGCACCAATCTCTAAGCCTTTAGCGTCATTAATAATTCTTAAGAAATCTAATAAATTATCATAATTATCAAATGGTTCACCAATTCCCATAACAACAACATGACTAACCTTTTCATCATTTTGACGAATTATTTGATCAACCATTGCTACTTGTAGAACCATCTCATAGACTTCTAAGTTTCTTTTTTTCTTGTTTAATCCACTCGCACAAAATGAACAACCCATATTACAACCAACTTGTGTAGAAACACAGACACTATTGCCATAATTGTGCTTCATTAAGACGGTTTCGATAAAATTACCATCATGTAGTTTAAACAAAAATTTTCTTGTTCCATCACTGGATTTATGCTCTGTTTCAATCTCAAAAAAATCAAAATTGAAATTATCTTTTAATTTATCAATTGAACTTTTTGATATATTAGACATATCATCAAATGAGTTAACCTTTTTCCTGTAAACCCATTCAAAAATTTGGGTGGCACGAAAAGGTTTTTCACCTATATTAATTAACTCTTGTTCTAATTTTTTTCTCGTCAACCCAAAAAAATTATTCATCGATTTCTCCTCATTTTACATATGTAGAAACCATCAGTATGGTGCTCATATGGTAAATACATCACTTCTTCAACTTTTTCATAATTATCATTACTTAAAAGGAACTTTTCAATTTGTTCTTCATTTTCTTTTTTATTTATCGTACATGTACTATATACATAATAACCACCAACTTTTACTAAATCCTTTGTGGTTTCTAATATCTCTTCTTGCAATGTAATTATTTCTTCAATAGAATCTAGATTTATATTATACTTTAAATCAACTTTATGTCCAAGTACACCTAATCCACTACAAGGTAAGTCTGCTAATATATAATCAAATGATTCCTTTTTAACATAATTCCTGATATTTCTAGCATCAACAAGTTGTAACTTAACATTATTAACCCCTAGTTTTCTAAAGTTAGATTTCATTAATTTAATCTTATGTTCATGAATATCACAGGCATATATCTCACCAGTGTTTTCCATTATACTTGCTAAATGCATTGTCTTGCCACCAGGAGCACTACATAAATCTAAAATTTTTGATTCATGTTGGGGATTTATAACCTCTGAAACTTTTTGGCTAGCAATATCTTGGACAGTTATCTTACCATTAATAAACAAACTGTGACTTATAATTGACTTATTAACAATAATTCCATTTTCAACAAGACTACTAATACTATACTCTATTCCATCTTCCTCTAGAATTTTTATTACTTCTTCATTAGATGATTTTAAGGTATTAACTCTTATTGAAGTCTTTTTGTTATCTTCATTTTCTTCAAATATTTTAATTACTTGATTATAGGAATAATCTTTAAGTAAATACGAAACTAACCATTGTGGATAACTATACTTTACGCTAAGATATTCTATACCTTCTAATTTTTCAATATCCTTAACTTCAGCTCTTAAAAAACTTCTAAAGACAGCATTAACAAATTTGCCAACAAATTTATCCTTGGTATTAGCTACCTCAACAGTTTCATTAACAACAGCATGCTCTGGAATATTTAAGAATACTAATTGGTATATTCCCATTCTAAGCAGATTAATAACCCAAGGCTTTTGCTTTTTCTTCAGAAAATCCTCTAAGTAGTAATCTAGTGTAATCATTTTTTCAACGGTTCCAAGAACTAAAATCGTAAAAAGCGCTTTTTCTTCTTTAGGTAGTTCATATTTTGTTAAATATTCATTAACAACAATGTTTGAATAACCACCTTTATCAACAATTTTAACAATGGCCTCTAAGGCTAATTTTCTAACATTCATCTAGTTTCTCCAAGAAAATGTTAAGATCATCACCACTTAAATAAGTTTGACCTAAATTACCATGTCTACCATCATTGAAATAATGAAAATCAGTCCCACCAGTAATGAATAATGAATTATCTTTAGCGATTTTTCTAAATATATTTTCCTTATCCGCTTGATTTGGATAAATTGCCTCAATACCATCAACGCCCAACTTAACAACATTAATTGGATCATTTTTCTTCAGTAGCATTGGGTGAGCTAATACCGCTAATCCACCAGCATCTTTAATTAATTTAATTCCAAACTTTGTATCCATCTTTGTTGAAGGAAGATAGGCTGGACACCCATCACCAATCATTTTTGTAAATATTTCGCGATTTGAATATTGATACCCTTGTTTAATAATTTCTTTAGATATTGTTCCTCTAGTGATGCTTTGAATGTCATCCAAAAAACTTCTATCTAATTTAATATTGAAAAATTCTTCAAGCTTATCCAACATCACAATAGCTCTGCTTTTTCTTTTTATAATCAAATCATTAAGAATTGGTTCCATCTTTTCAACATTATCCAAATTTTTAAAATAACCTAGAATATGAACACTCTCATCATTTAAATAAGTTGAAAGTTCAATCCCTAAAATAACTTTAATATTTTTATTTATTTTAACAGCTTCTTTAACACCAGAAAAAGTATCATGATCTGTTATACTGATTATATCTATATTATTATTAATTGCATAATCTAATAATTCATCTGGAGAATATTTTCCATCTGAAAAATTAGTATGCGAATGTAAATCTGCTTTCATAAATCCTCCATTAAATTTTCTTTTGTTTTCTATTTGACTCTAAATTCATCATTAAAATTAGATATCTCATCTCAAAATCATTAAATTTCTCCTTAAATGATCTATCATTCACCAAAGTTGTATCCGAAAGTAATTTTGTAACAAACTTCACTTTATTATATAGTTCAATCCATTCAGTAAACTCTAGGGTGATAACAACATCGCTTTTAAGAAAATATTTTATGTCATATGTTTTTAAATGTTCCTTATTTTTACTTTGATTGATTTTATTTACTATACTCTCAACCAAGTCCAGGATAATTGATCCACTATTATAGAAAATATACTCACTTGCTTCTTTTAAACTCTTATAGTCATTTAAGAAACTATTTAACCTATCATATAG
>JBAYTC010000013.1:0-30448 GCA_041675825.1 Bacilli bacterium
CTATTATAGCAATAATAGTCACAACTTCTATACTAAGGTTAAAAACACTTAAAAAGTAGAATATTCATTTTCGAAAATTACATAATAATTCTATAGTTGATAATATATAGTCTATTATCCATTATAGGATTTTTTAATATTACTACAAAAAAAGCAAGCTGAGCTTGCTTTATAATTTTCCAATAGTGTCCATATCTTCTTCTGAAATTTCAAAATCAAATATTGAAAAATTTTCTTCAATTCTTGATGGTGTTACTGACTTAGGAAGAGGTGAAAATCCCATTTGTAAACTCCATCTTATTAATAATTGAGCAACAGTTTTATTATATTTTTTTGCCATATCATCAAATCTATCACTTTGAAATACTCTTCCAGTTGCAAGTGGAGAATATGCTTCAATAAGAATGTTATGCTTTTGGTTAAATAAAATGTTCTCTCTAGGAATAAAATTAGGATTAACAGAAATTTGATTAACCATAGGCACTATTTTAGTTTCTTTCATTAGTGCTTCTAAGTGCATTGGTTGAAAATTCGATACCCCAATAGATTTAATTAATCCTTCATTGTACAATTTTTCAAAAGCTTTCCATGTAGCGATATTTGCTTCCATGTAATCCATTCCATCACCTTCTACTCCCCAAGGTTTAGGAGCATGTATTAAATACAAATCAATGTATTCAACATTTAATAATTTTAATGAATTATTAAATGCATCAATTGTTTCTTGATATCCTTTAATATAAGCTGGTAGTTTAGTTGTGATAAATATTTCATTTCTTGGGATTTTTGAATCTTTTATTGCTCTACCAACACTCTCTTCATTTTTATAAGCCATGGCTGTATCTATATGCCTATAACCAACTTTAAGCGCATGTTTGACTGCATTATACGCTTCATTTCCATCAGGAATTTGCCAAGTTCCAAATCCTACTGCTGGTATCATAATACCATTTGATAGTTTAATTTCTGGTTGTTTCATGAATATCCTCCTATATTATATATTTATATTATATAACTTTATTTTATAAGTTCAAACTATACGCTTTTTAAAATGAAAGGCATGCTTATTAGTAGCATGCCTTTTATCCTATTTCCAATCAATTGTAACTTTATTTAAATCATTATTACTTAATTTAGACAATTCAATAACTTTGTTTAGATCTAAATTAGCTTTTTTTGCAAACATCTCACCATACATTTTATCTGCTAGATAACAATGAGCAGCATGACGATATTTAATATTTTCAGTAACGCTTGCCATATCCTCTGCTGTATTACTAATAAGCATTTCTTTTTGCTTATCATTCATTACTCTAAACAACTCTCCACCAGCTCTAAAACAATCATCAGTTGGATCATCCTTTGGGTCATAATTATACATTGCACCATCTAAATCTAATGGTGGTTCCATAACTTCAGGTTGAGCTGACCATACTCCCATACTATTAGGAGTATAAGCTGGAGCACCACCATAGTTTCCATCAACTCTCATTGCTCCATCTCGATGATAGTCATTAACTTCAACTTTTGCCCTATTAACAGGAATTTGGTTGTAATTAATTCCAAGACGATATCTATGAGCGTCTCCATATGAGAAAAGTCTTCCTTGTAAGAACTTATCTGGACTGAATCCAATTCCAGGAACTACATGAGCAGGAGTAAATGCAGCTTGTTCCACTTCAGCAAAATAGTTCTCAGGGTTTTTATTTAATTCTAAAACACCAACTTCAATTAATGGGTATTCCTTATGACGCCAAATCTTAGTTATATCAAACGGATTCTCATAATGATTTTTTGCTTGTTCTTCAGTCATGATTTGAACATACATTTTCCACTTAGGGAAATTTTTAGATTCGATAGCCTCATATAAATCTTTACCCATATATTCTCTATCCATGCCATTAATCTTAGCAGCCTCTTCATTTGTAAAATTCTTAATGCCTTGTTCAGTTCTAAAATGGAATTTACACCAAACTCTTTCATTCTTATCATTATAAAATGAGAAAGTGTGTTCTCCATAAAAGTGCATGTTTCTAAATGAAGCAGGTATACCTCTATCACTCATTACGACAGTTATTTGATGGAAACACTCCGGTAATAATGTCCAAAAATCCCAATTGTTTTGAGCAGATCTTCTTCCAGTTCTTGGATCTCTTTTTACTGCACGATTTAAATCAGAAAAATTATGAACATCTCTTATGAAAAAGGTAGGTGTATTATTACCAACTAGATCCCAATTTCCCTCTTCCGTGTAAAACTTAACAGCAACTCCACGAATATCTCTTTCGCAATCTGCTGCTCCTCGTTCGCCAGCAACCGTAGAAAACCTAATAAATAAATCAGTTACTTTTCCTTTTTGAAGAACCTTTGCCTTAGTGTATTTAGAAATGTCATGAGTTACAGTTAATTTACCATAAGCTCCCCATCCTTTAGCATGCATACGTCTTTCAGGAATCACTTCACGATTAAAATGTGCCATTTTTTCCATCAACCAAACATCCTGCATAACAACAGGTCCGCGGGGACCGGCAGTTATAGCATTCTCATTGTCTGCAATTGGTGCCCCTACTTCATTAGTAAGTTTTTTGTGATCTTTCATATCTTTTTCTCCTTTTTATATTTTATTGAGACCTTAATCTCTATAAGTTCATTAATAATATAATAATCCATATGTATGCTAATGTCTTGGGTAACATTAGCATTCCTATAGCTGGTTTTTTATTCGCCCATAATACAACAGGAATATAAAACACAAAACTAATAATTACAGCCAAATACAAATTCTTTAAATTAAGAAAACTATTTCTATATATATAAAATAGTATCGTAACCATAAGTCCTTGAAGAACAAAAGGTATGTTTCTTATAATACTCCATTTAAGAGGAGGATTTTTGATAGTCCATTGATTTTGTGGTACAAGACAAAAAACAATTCTAATTATCGTCAAGACGATAATTACAATGGATAATAAAATGTTATCAATTTCAAACAAAATAATTCCCAAATACCAAAATAGAAGATAGAATAAACTCATAGTTATAGAAGTTACTTGTTTACCGATACCAAGAGATTTTGTATCACTAATTTTATTCTGATTTATTATAATTTTCATTCTCGGAATCAAATGGAACATATCCCCAAAAACAAGCACCATAGTCATAAATGCTGCAATTAGCATCCTAGTGTCTTGATTACTTCTTAGAAACATTATTAAACCCATTATTGAAGCACTTGATAAATACAATAAATCAAAAACAAACTCAACTCTTCCAAATATTCTTTTCATTTTAAATTCTTATCCTTTGGTTTTGTCATTACTAATAAATGCAAGCTGACACTAATACCTACAATTATAAGTAATAATCTAATATATATGTAATCAACAAAAATAAATGATACAATTAGCATCGACCACAACCATACCATGCTAATAATAAGAATTCTAGTAGATAAACCATTTCTTTTTTCATAATTTTCAATATGCTCTTTAAAAAAACTGTTTTTCATAATATAATTTTTTATTTTAGGAGTTGATGAGAAGCAAGCGAATGACAATAAAACAAATGGTGTTGTCGGCCACACAGGAAGGAAAACTCCAATACCACCCATGCCTAAGAATACAAAACCAAAAAAAGAAAGAATAACCTTGCGAAACTGCATTTTAATTCCTCCTTTTTTTATCTATATCTTATTATAACATATAAAAAAAATATTAACAAATATAATAAAAAACTAGTACAAAATACTAGTTTTTCAAAGACTAATTATTAAGAGATGATGCTTCAAATATTAAACTTACTACATCATTAAAAATTAATCTGGTTGGTTTATTCTTGTTTATACCTGATGCACGTTTTTCAAGATAAATATCCCTAACTTCTTGCCAGTACCCATTGTCTTTGAGCCACATTATTTTATGATCTAATGAAGCTATACCTCTCGGAATATTAACCCAAGAATATTTATTATTCTTCTTAGAGTATGATAAGTATTGGATTGATTCATCAGTCCCTTTTTTATGGATACCAAAATCACAAATATGATTTAATTTTGACCTTTTTTTATCTTTCAACCTAATTGATATCACTCTCTTATCATCATCAATATTGTTGTATTTGAATAAATCTGAGTATTTATCAAATGCAGTTTTGAGAATATTGACGATTTGGCTCTCTTCGATTTCATCAGCATTATTGACCATAATGCTTACATCATAATCATAGCCAATATTTGAGTAATAATTAGTTGTTACCATATTTCTAGTAGAATTCCCAACAAAGGAATACGTGAAAGTAAACTTATCTCTAATATCAGATTGAATTATATTAATAAATTTAGTTAATTCATTCTTAACTCTTGATACTTCTTCTTTACTTACATACTCAAAATATGGCATAATGCTCTCCTCATTAAATAGATAATTACTTTCTTATAGGTTTATTATAGTACATAAAAGCAATAATATCTACATAATGTTTTTATTTTTATTCTTCAAAAAATTCAACTCATTTTAGATTTTGATTTCTTTATAACTAAAGACGTTTAGAAAACTACTCTTTCTTATCATTACTTGCCTGATGGATAACAAGTTGTGGGAAAGGAATGTTAATATTATTGTCATCAAATAGTATCTTCATTGCTCTATTTAAATCTCTTGTTACTTGATACTTTTTTGACTCTTCAGTTTTTGCATATATTCTGATAACAACTGATGAATCAGCCAAACTTTGAACCCCACGATAATATGGGCCTTCTTTAATATCACTAATTTCTTTTCTAATATTGTTTAGGCTATCATTAATTATTTTTTCAACCTTTTTTAAATCTTCTGAGTAACTAATTGAAATATCGCAAATAACTGGAGATAAGTGTGATGATGTATTGATTGTACTTCTAATATCGGAATTATTAATTGTTTTAACATCACCATTAACATCTTCAAACTTTGTTGTTCTTATTCCTATTTCAATTACAGTTCCTCTAAAGTCACCAACTTGAATTACATCACCAATTTTAAACTGACTTTCAAAGATTATGAATAAACCACTTAAAACATCCTCAATTAAGCTTTGAGCACCAAAGCTGATAGCCAGACCCAAAATACCAGCACTAGCAAGTAATGTAGGAGTTTCAACGCCCCATGCGCTTAATACCAAGAATATTCCAATAATAACGCTCGAATATCTAATAATACTAATTAACAAATCGCCAATTGTTTCACTTCTATGTCCCTTTCTAGTCATTAATTTAGTTAAAAATTTTAGTGCTTGATTTAATATCCACATGAACACTATTATAGTAATAGTTTCAAGGATATTCACATAATTTCCTTTAATAAATTTCAATACATTGAAAAACTTTCCAATACTATTTGATATTATATCATCAAATAAGGTTCCTTCAAATATTATAGGTGTTAATACCCCTATCAATATTAGCACAAGAATAATACTAATAGTGACAATTAATATAACTTTTTCTTTTTTTGTTTTATTTTTAAACATGAATTTTCTCCTTGTATAATTCTATTTAACTATCGATTCTATTTGTAACCAAGTATAACTAATATTTTCATTAATTTTTTTGCTTGCATATATATCAACTTTATAAACAACCTCATCAGTTATTTCCACTTGCATAATGACTTGATTGTCTATAATCACACCCTCAGTACCATTATAATATATCTCATTATCTTCCTCTACTATATATATATAATAGTAAAAGTCATATAATACAGAATTAGGATCATCCAAAATCAAAGTAACAATTAGTTGTGTATCACTCTTTTGTGCTGAAACACTATAGCTATAAACAGGGGTTGTATAAACATCCAAAGAATTAACTTCTTCCTCTACTTCGTGAAGTTTATCGAAGACCATATATTCTGCTATAACAGAAAAATGATATAAACTGTTTTCATCTAAATCATTATACTCGAAAACAAAGAAGTGTTCTTCTGAGCTTTCAATGTATTTAATAGTTTTAGTATCTAGTATGTTTCCATCTTTATATAAATTTAAGTAATAAGTAATATCAGTTCTATTATAGAAATCTGGGTAAAAGTTAATCTTTATATAATCAGGACCGACATCATATTCATAAACTGATGCGTAAAGCTTAAGTGGTGTTTTAAAAGAAACCTCATCTAGAACTACAACTTCATCATTAAACAAACTTGCCTCTAACACTAGAAATACTTCTACAGTTTCATATGCAAAAATTTCAATTTGTGTTGTCGTATTCTTATCTAAAATATCTATACTTTCATAATAGAGTTCTTCGCCATTTGATAGAAGAGTCTGTGTTGGTTGTAAGTAAGCAGTTGCATACTTTAACCTAACGCTTGAAATCTCATTTTTATAATCATTATATGCAGTAACAACATTAACCAAAAAGGATTATTCCATTTGTTCATCAGGTTTCACGAACTCCCAATTTATAATTCTTCCTCCGTAATTTTCTTCAGTTTTAACCGTTGTTTTTGCCAGAACTCCTTCTCCATAACCATACTTAGCAACAATCTGTATATCATATATTGTATTAGGTTCTAGTTGTCCAAAGCTTCCTTGCATTCTCCCAACTGATAGACTCTTCATATGGTTTTTTGTTTGGGATTTTGCAATTATTCTTAAACTATTTTCCAAAATAGCATAATCATTGTCAACAATATTAACATCATAGAAGATATCATTACCAAAAACTTCAGTGTTAATTATTTGAGCAGTTGGAGTTCTTGAAGTAACAGCAACTGCGATCACAACAACAACTGTAGTCATCACAAAAGAAGACAACAAGTTCTTAATCAGAGACTTTTTATATTTGTCCTTGAATTTCTGTTTTCTAGTAGTGTATGAATCCATAAACTCACCTCTAACATAATTACATCATTTAAACGATATCTGTTCAATATATTTTATAAATACATCCAATAATTATTATAAGGTAAAATAAAACACCAACATTTTGTTGGTGTTTTATTTATAGTATTACTTTCTTTCCGAAAGAATTCCATCGACAATAACATAAACACGATCACAAAACTCAAGCATTCTTTCATCGTGAGTTACCATAATAGTAGCTTTGTTTTGTTCTTTTGTTTCTTTAGCTAGTAGTTTAACAACATCGTAAGCCTTCTTAGTATCTAAACTTGCAGTTGGCTCATCAGCAAATATTACATTTGGTTGGTGATATAGTGCTTTAGCAATAGCTACTCTTTGACGCTCACCACCACTTAACTCATTAGGATATTTATTCGCCAACTTATCTATACCTAATTTATTAAACAAATCGTCTATCCATTCATTTTGAACTTTGCTTTTATTAATTTTATTATATAAAACCATTTGTTCTCTAACTGTTAAAAAGGGGATTAAATTTGAAGCTTGAAGAATAAAGCCAATTTTTTCTAATCTTATCTTTGACTTTTCTTTTATTTCAAGTTCACTAAATGGTTCACCATTCAATAATACTTTCCCAGTTGTTGGTTTTTGGAGTCCCCCTAATATTGTTAAAAAAGTTGATTTTCCAGAACCTGAAGGTCCGACAATTGCTATTAATTCTCCTTCATATGCTTTAAAATTCGTAGTTTTCAATGCATTAATAACATTATCACCCTGTAAAAAGTCTTTACTAACATTATTCATTTCTATTAATACTTTCATACTAGCCTCCTATTGCACGTAATGGATCAATTTTTAAAACTGCCCTTACTGAGAACATTGCACCAAATAAAGCAAATAAGAAAAATGCAGCTGTTATGACAATGTAGAACAAATAATTTATTGCAAATGGAATAACATCACCTAAGAATATACCCGTTATAATTGTAAGTATTAACCCTATGATAATTCCTATTAATACCAAAATGAAAGTTTGAACAATTACTGATCCAGCAATATATCCATTAGATATACCTTGAGCTTTCATTACTCCAAACATGCTAGTTTTTTGGATAGTAAGTACATATATAAAAATACCTAAAACAAATGCAACAATTATAATTAAGAAAACAATCATTGTAGAAAAAGTCAAAACTTGAGCTGAATATCCAGGTAAAGTAGCAATATAATCTTCAGTGGTATAAGTCAAAAGTTTAGTTGGTAAACTACTTGTTGAACCTTGAACAATAATCCCACTAAATAAATCAGGTGTATTATTAGTACCATATCTATATTCTTGCCAAGTAGACAAGCTCATATATACAACTGGTGCTGTTTGATAAGTAGTTTTTGATGAAAATCCAATTATCTCATAAGTTGCATCACTTCCAGTAACTCCAAAAGAATCACCTATTTTATATCCCTCTTTTTGAAGTTCTTCATCTACAACAACTTTATTTCCACTTAAGGTAAGATTTTTAACCTCATTAGGCATTAAAAAACTATCCTCAATTCCAAAAAAATAAACATCAATTCTAGAATCTAAAAGATTAGTTGATAAAGGGTTATTTATAACTGCTGGAAACAAGCCTAATTTAGCTTTAGAACCATCTGTATTAACATCATCAAAATCAGCCTGACTTAAATAAGACATCATCATACTATCATTAGATTCAACAGTAATAATAATCTCATCTGCTTCCCATTTTTCAACTGCATTAGTATATGAGGAAGCAAGTCCATAAGCAAGTGAAGTCAAAAAATAAACCAAATAACTTACTAAAACAATCACAGCAATTATCAAAGCAAATTTAGCTTTAGTATATTTTAGTTCTTTAGTTGCTAAAAACATAATTACTCGCCCTGCTTTCTATTTAATAATCTTTCAATATCTATTGCTATTTTTTTCGGTTTGACTAATGGGGAATATCTTTTAATTACTCTACCTTCTTGATCCACTAAAAACTTAGTGAAATTCCATTTGATTTTCTTATTCAAGAAACCTTTTTCGTGACGTTTTAAATAAGTATATAAAATTGATTCATCATCACCATTTACATTAATCTTTAAAAACCTTGGGAATGTTGTTTCAAATTTATCAACACAAAACTTATCAATTTCCTCAATTGATCCTGGTGCATCTTTGCCAAACTGATTACAAGGAAAATCTAACAACTCAAACCCTAACTTGTTATATTTATCATATAACCATTGCAGGCCTTCATACTGAGGTGTAAAGAAACATTTAGTTGCTGTATTAACAATCAATAGAACTTTACCTTTGAACTTCTCAAGCTCAACGACATTATTGTTGATATCTTCTACTTTTATTTGATATAAACTCATAGAGATTACTTCTAATATAAAACACAATTAATAATAGATTTGTTTTATACTAATTCCTTTCTTAATTCTTATAATATTATAACATAAAAACTATAAAATTCCATTTTGTTGTTCTACAAATTATCTTCGATAATTCTTCGCCTTTTTCTCAACATACATTGCTTCATCAGCCAAATTAATTATGTGATCAGCACTAAGGCCATCATTTGGAAAACATGAAACACCTAAACTAAAACCTAAGAATGGTAAGTCCCATTCCATATGAGAAATAACTTTATCTCTAAACACTTCTACATCGAAAGAATCACAATTTGAGTCTAGTAAACAAACAAACTCATCACCAGCGAATCGATAAACTTTACCATGGTCACTAATTGTATGCTCTAATGCACTAGCAAATCTTTTTAGATACAAATCACCTTTAGCATGGCTATATGTGTCATTAATTTCTTTTAGATTATCTAAATCAATAAAAACCAGCAAGAACTTTTTATTGTTTTCAATATATAAATCTATTTGTCTGAATAAATAATATCGATTATTAATACCTGTTAATACATCTTTAAAAGCTATAGTAGTAATTATTTCTGACTGGGTAGATAAAGCCGAGAACTCTTGTGATAACTTTTGTTTATCTATTTCTATATCGATCTTTGTTTTAATTTCAATAAACAAAAAGAAAATAATAGCATAAACAAGAAGTGACAAAAATATTCCAGTGTATGCATGATAAAAATAAATAGGTCTTTCGAATACTGTTGTTGGAACAAACAGTATTAGATAAGATAATGCATATGAAACTACCATTGATGAGTTTAATACCCACCACCCCTTATTAAGAGATTCAGCCATTTTTAAGTATATCGGTCTAATCCATTTATATAGTATAGGGATAAACAAAATAAAAGTTATAACTCTAAAAATTGTATCAATCACAGGGTTGTTTTCCTTATAGAAGACATATGAAGCCAACAGACCATTTATTATTGCTGCATTGACTATTACTTGTGATGATAGTAGAGCAAAAATAAGTTTGCCTTTCTTATAAACTGCAAAAAAATAGAATAAAATAAAATAAGGTAAAACTAGTGAAACGAAGTAAAATCTAATATAAAAAGTAATACCCATATAATAAATGATTAATGCATTAAAAATTGTAATTAATAATGCCCCCGTTATAATTAAAATCAAATTTCTCTTTACAGGTTTTTTTAAGGGAACTAAAACATACAAAAATAATGTGGCAAAAACCTGCGAAACTAACAGTCTTGCAATTGATCCATCATCATGCATAAACTTCACCTCATCCTAAAATCATTATTTTAACAGAATAATTATAGTTATATATATATTATACCATAATTTGTTATAACAAACTACTCTTTTTGCCAATAGTAATTTCCTATTAAAGCTTTTATATTATGAATAACATCATACTAAATATCCACATCAAATACAAAAAATTAATAGGATTTGATTTAAAAAAAAGAAAACTCCAATCATTATTACATACAATAATTATGTAATTTATGGAGTTTAAATTATTTAACTTTAAATTGCAACAAGTAATCTTTTTTTTCCTTTTCTAGTCTATTACTTTCACGACACTTTTGAATCGATTTATTAACTATTTTCTTATTTAAACTGCTAGATGAAATAAAATGAATTGTCTCATTTTCATGCAAAATGATACATTCACTTAGTAACCACCCTGCCATCATTATTACATAATATTCATCCTCGTTTTTCAACTCAAGTATGGCACTAAAAATTCTTTCTAAATATTTTTTGTTTTTAACATACTGAAATAATATAAATAGACTTAGTCGTCTAACCATCGTTCTAGGATCATTTAAATATTGCTTGGATAATTCCAAGTAAATATTGTCTTCTTCATAAAGAAGAGGGAATTGAAGCAAATCACAATGAGCCCAACAATTCATATATGCCAAGTACTTATCAATATATTTTAAGTACTGTTTCTTATCACTTAATCTTGATATTATCATACCATATATAGCGATAGTTTCATAATAATCCACAATATCTAAATCTAAAAAAGAGTAAAAGTTTCCTTTCATTATTTCTTCTGCAATGTTTCTAACATCGTTTGTACGCATTCCTAAAACATCTGAATCTGTTTTTAAGATATTTTTTGACCATTTAACTTTATCGCTTCGCTTGAATCCATTTAAATACTCTAAAAAATCAAACTTGTCTTGAATAACCCATTGTGATTTATTTAATTCCATTTTCATACCCCTTTAAATAAGTAACATTTTTATTGTACATTATCAATATGCCATCATTAACATATTATCTTAAATATAGTATTGGCTTTTTACTCAAATTCATTTAATACAATATAAAATAATCTACACAAGCATCAAGTAAAATTATATAAATCTCAAATCTAAATATTATACAATTTCACTTTTTAATAATAATTTAATAGATTGATGATAAATAACATTTCAATGATTCTTTTTAATTATATCTTTTGCTGCACTTACAGCCGTACAAAAAGCAATCGTTATATTAAAACCACCAATAGGTCCATGTAAATCTACAGTTTCGCCAATAAAATATAAGTTAGTAACTGATTTAACTTCCATGGTTTTAGGACTTAGTTCCTTTGTATCAATACCACCCTTATTAACATATGCTTTTGTTACATCTAACACATTATCTACTGTAATATCATAACCCAATAGTTTTTCTTTGATACTTAAAATATGTCTTTTATTTAAATCAGCAAAATTTTTTTCTTCTATAGATAATTGATCTATTAATATTTTGGCTATTTTTTTTGTAGTCAATTTCTCCAAAGTTTTCAAAAGTGAAAAATTCTTTTCTCTTGCTTCGATAAACAAAGAATTAATTTCCTCTTGTGTACTGTTTGTTAAGGGGAGCTTTAGTGTGACATTACCCTCCTTTAAATAATCAAATATATATTCTGACAAATGCATAATTGCTGGTCCACTTAAACCAAAATGAGTAAACAAAACATCTCCTTGTGTTTTAATATTGGTGTTTTTAATCGAAACATTAATATTTTTAAAACTAAAACCCTGAAGGTCAGCTAATTCATTAACAACTTGTCTAGAAAACACATTAGTTTCTGCTGGAGTAAAATCAAAATAATTAATTCCTAACATCTTCGCAAATTCTAAACCATCTCCACAACTACCGGTTTTTGGGAAACTTTTGGATCCTGTTGCTATTACAACATTAGTTGCTTGGTAAATTTGACTTCCAGATTGGACAACAAATAATTCATTATTCTTAGCTATCTTAGTAACATTAGAATTTAAAATAATTCTGTTTTTTGATATTTTTTCAATAAAAACCTTCAATACATCGATACTTTTATATGATTTTGGAAAGTACTTAAAACCTTCATTCAGCACTAAACTACATCCATTATCATTAAAGAATTTTATAATGTCTTTAGTGTTAAAGTCACTTAAAGAGGAATACAAAAATCTTCTATGAGGTATCGTTAATGAACTAATAAAAGAACTAGTGTCTAAATTATTAGTTACATTACATCTCGTACCTCCTGTTAACAAAAGCTTCTTCCCTAGTGAATCATTCTTCTCTAATACAACATAATCTATGTTTGCTTCTTCTAACTGGTAAGCACACATTAATCCTGCTGTTCCTCCACCAATTATTATTGTATTATATTTCATATTTCCTCCCGGATTAATATCAACACTACTTATATTAATTATACTAGAAAAGTATAGTATTTACAAACAAAAAAACTTTGATAATTATCAAAGTTTTAATACTATTTATTCATTATTCTTTCTTATTAATCTTAGGTACATAAACGGAACTATGAATAAAGATATTATTAAAAACAAAGGAAAAAATACTAATGTACTTAATGGAATTAATATTTCATTAAGAACACAACTTTTTTTCACATGTTTAAAAGACAATGTAGCTTTTAATAAATCCAATGATATCCCCATAGCATTTGTCATTGTTATAAAATTAACAATATATATAATTAACTTTGTTCTAAGAAAACCATATTGATTAAGTAATTTATTATAAAACTCCATATCTATTTTTTCTTTGTTGAAAGCAAAGTCTTTAGCAAATAAAACTGCAATAACTTCTTCATTAGGAATATCATCTAATTCCCCTGAAAGAATTTGTTTTATTTCTTCAATAGTCATACCTGTTTTTAAAGCCATTTTTGTATGCATATAAGAACATAGAGCACAACCATTTACCTCAGTTACAGCAAGCATTATTCTTTCTTTAAACTGCTTGTTAACTAATTTTTTACGTTTTAAAATTCTCATTAGTAAAAAGCTATAAGCTGCTTTAAACATTATTGGTATATATTCAATTATAGAAAACTTTCTTTTCACTTGATGTTTAGCCATTAAATCAGTAGTGTAGATAAACCACCCTTTCCTTTCTGTAAAAATTTTTGAAGCAAGTAAATATTTATCTACTCTAAGAATCTACACCCACAATTAATAAATACAACTATAAATTTAACCCTTTTTAATATAAACAAATAATCCATACACTATATCAGGATAATAAACCATCTGGATTAACAAGTCCGATAATACCAAATGGACTAACTGTATAGGGCGCCAAATATTATTAGAAAATAAAACTACTTACTCTTTTTGTATTTTACCATATAAAAAAATTAGAAACTACAAATTTGCTTTTCTTCAGCTATGAAAATGCTTTTCTATTTCGCGAAATGAGATATAATGACTTCCTTAAGCTCATTAGGATTATCAACAATATAATCTGGGATCTGCTTAACAATAACATCTTTATGTTCATATCCCCATGATACTGATATTATTTTTAAATTTACTTTTTTTGAAGCAATTATATCTCTAGATTCATCACCAACATATACTGCATTTGATAAATTAATATTCTTTTTCTTAATTAGTTTTTTTAGAAGATGTTCTTTTCCAAAAAGTGATGCACCACCAATCATGGTATCAAACATATTCAGGTTAAATTTATTTGCTATATCTTTAATATGTTTAATTTTATTTGAAGATAATACAGCCAATAAAAATCCTTTATTATCAAGATAAATTAATAAATCTCTCATTTCTTCAAAAAGAGTTATCTCATTAATTAAGGATTCATAGAGCTTAAGAAATTTCTTTCTTAAAAACAACATCTTAATCAATGAAATATTATTTTCTTTTAAATGCTTTTTAATTGAAGATTCTTTCATTACTGCTAACTTTTCTTTTGAAATCAAAGGTAGCTTATACTTTTCTGCTAAGATGTTATATGCTTTAACCGACGTTTTTACAGAATCCGCTATTGTACCATCAAAATCAAATATGATCCATTTTTCCATACATATGCACCTCTTCATTTATTATATACCTTTTTATTTGTTTTTTCAACTGCATACACGCTTTAAACAAAGTCATATTGTTGGATTTCAACATATTAATTTAAAGACATAATCAAAAGCAAAGAAAAATGTGCCCCTTTTTTTTAAAAAAATAAGGTGCACATTTTAATGTTTATTTAATATTCACAAATATATTATTCTATTTATAAAATATTTTCATCATCTATTATAGTAGTTTTGTCATTCTTTGTTTTAAACCATTTTTTTGATGAAGGAGCAATAAGAATTTGAATAATCGGAATTAAGAAGAATATAATCCATCCTGGATGCCAATAGTGAAATCCAAATCCCATAATTAAATAAATAATTGTAATAATAAACCCAACAGAGAAACGTAATTTTTTATAGCCCAATAAAATCGGCATTATTGGTATAAGTAAAAATACTACTAGTCCCTCTTTCCAAAGTCCAAATTGAAATCCTAAAAATAAATATGTAGCTACACATGTTAATGGTGTAATAGCACTGATCTTTGCTCGAAAACTCATAATTAACCTCCTACTAGTTTTTAAATATCTAATTTCAAATTTATAATAACTAAATAATATATATTATAAATTCGTATTTTCATTAAGAATATAAAATGTTTGCTTTGGACCAGTATCATTTATGATTACTTCGCCTTTACTCTTTATTAGAATATATGCTACAAAAAAGTCTCCAACACAACCGCTAAAATGCAAACAAAATATAAACAGTGATATTAAGTAAAATAAATTAGCAGGTACTATTAAGATAACCGGTATCAGAATTATTGAAAAAAATACGAAAGGTGCTAAAACTGCCACAAGCGCAGCTTTCTTTTTAATATATATATTTGGTACACCACAAAAAGCCACAAAAAGAGTAAACCCAAACGTTAATTTTTGTTTTGTGTATAACTTATAAACCAAACCATGAATAAGTTCATGTAGTACAATGTACATAAACATACTTGGTAATATTATTATTAAAAAAGTAAAAAAAGTATCTAAACTTGAAATATCGTATGGTTTAAATAAAATAAAAGGTAACCCAACAATAACTAACATAACTACGGCAACGATATTTAACCATAATATTGTTTTACTATCTTTGGCATCAATACTGAAAAATTCTTTGGAATTCTTTGGTAATTCATTGTAATAATGTTTCATTGTTCAACCTTCTATTATCTTTTTATTACTACAAAATTATAACATAATATGAATAAAATTTCAATTTATTTCTAGAATTTAATTACGAATAAATAAAACCAGCAAAAACATAAGAATTTGCTGGAGTTAAATTTATTACTAATATTTATTTTATGCCTTTATCGCAGTTCTAAGTTTTGCAGATCTCGCACGAGGATTATTATATATCTCTTCACTCGATGGACTAATTGGTCCATCTATTGATTTAAAAACCCCTTCATTAAAATAATGTTTGAATGCCTTTTTTACAAGTCTATCTTCACCCGAATGGAAAGACAATATTGCAACTCTTCCACCTGGATTTAAATAATTTGGCAATTTATCAAGCAGTTCAAAAAGAACTTCATATTCACTATTAACTTCTATCCTCAAAGCTTGAAAAGTCCTACTCGCTGCCTTTTTAAGTTCATCACTATATACTTCTTTTGGTAAATGCTTTAATGCAATTGATATTTTTTTATACAGATCAGAAGTCGTTTGAATAAATTGACCTTGTTGTTTGGCTTTAGTAATTTCATATGCAATTTGTTTTGCATAAATCTCATCTGCATTTTCAATAAGCATATGCTCGATCTCTAATTCACTTAACTCAAGTAACCTTATGTTTGCAGGTTTACCAACATCAGGATTCATTCTTAAATCTAATGGACCATCTTCTCTAAAAGAAAAACCTCTTTCGGGATTATCAATTTGCATTGAAGATACACCTAAATCAGCTAATATAAAATCAAAACCACCATCTTTTATCTTGTGGAAGTCTTTAAAATTTAAGTGATGAAGAGAAAAGTCTTTTTCAGTGAAACTATATGATTGTAATCTCTCATTAGTCTTAGGTAATTCTATTGGGTCTTGATCAATACCATATAAATGACCCGTATGATTAAGCTTATCTAAAATTTCTTTACTATGTCCACCATAACCGGTTGTTAAGTCAATTCCAACCTCTCCAGCCTTAATATCAAAAAAAGAAAGAATCTCTTCAATCATAATAGATCTATGCATACCTGCAGGAGTGTTGCCCTTACTCATTACCTTATTAATTGTTTCCAAATATTTATCAGGGTTTTGTTCTTTATATTTTTCTTTAAAAGTTTTAGGGTATTTCCCACTATATCTTTTACGTCTAGTATAATTATTTTCGCTCATTGTTTCACCTCATAATTTTATCTTAATGAATATAAATATAATATTAATATCTGGATAAAACTATATAATATTATGGTTGTTTTCTAACTCTGTTTAATGTAACAATTAGATTACCGTTTTTTTCCTCATGAAAAACTTCATCTATAAGTAATCCAGTTATTTCTAGTTCGGTATCCCCCATTAAAGACCATCCATATGTCTCAATTTCAGTTTCTCTTTTTCTACTCATTTTTTCAAGAAAAAAATCCAAATCTTCTTTCTTAATCATTTTAGTTTTAATTGTTATTTTTTCTTGATCATTTTTTTGGTTTACTTCAATTTCAAAAGTATCACTTCCATGGTTAAGAAAAAATGCTGTAAGTTCACCAACTATTTGTGATAATTTTTTATTTTCAGTTTTTCTCATCTGTTATGACCCCCCTTAATTCATTAAATGTATTAAAAATAGGTGACAATACTGCTGCTACAAACCCTGCAGCAAATCCATTATTATACAAATCAAATCCACCCTGAAAATTAAGAGCTAAACTAACAATTAAAAGATGTATAAATCCAGCTATTATACCAGCAAAAAATCCATACTTTCCAGCTAATGGTGCAAGTCCAGTCACAAAGAACAATGCTAGTATAGGACCAATAGTAAACTCTATTGGTGTTAAAATAATTGCTAATCCAGCACCCAACATGACAGGAATAACATTTTTAATATGTTTCCCAAACGCAGCAAATCCAAGTATAGTTAATATTGCTCCCATAACAGCTCCATTTACTAATACACCAGTAACAATTATTACAACAGATACTAATAAACCTAATATTCCGATATTTAATGCTACCACTTCTTTTCCATGATCTCTTACAAAATCTGTTACTAATCGCCCTGAACTTTTTATCAAATTTCTATACTTCTTAAAAACCTCTTTATCAGAGATAATCGCATAAGCAATAAATAACAAGGATACTATGATTGTAGAAATAAGAAGCGGAAAATGATAATCATTATTTACTTCTATACTTCTTGGGATGACTTGATTAAATGAAGTAAGTGCACCAGTAAGCATCATTGAAATTACACCCATAGAAAAACCAGTATTATATAAATTATATCCCTGATGAAACCTTAGTGCATGAGCATTAAATGCTGGTAACAAAAAGCCAATAAAAATACCCGTAAAAACTCCAATAGGAATTGATAATAATAAATCGATATCTAATCCAAATATTAAATAACTTACAATTGGAGATATTCCTGAAGATAAAAGCATAACAATAATATGATTTTTAAATTCTGTTTTAGACACTTTAGCATAAAGATATATTCCAATATAAAGCGGAATAGCATTAAAAAGGTTCTTTCCAAAAAAAGCAAAACCTGCAATAGTAAGTAAACAAGCAAATATAGGACCTGTCATCTTCAGTCCAAGTTTATACACAATAAACAAGTTCATAAATGTTGTTAATAAAACATTTAAGAGTGTAGCCGATAACCCCGCTATAAATATATAGTCCGTAATTAAAACACTTGGACTAACTAAAATTTTTATAAAACCATTAACAGTATCAGTAAATGGTGCAATTAAAAACACTATTACTAATATAGTAATCAAAAAGACTGTTAC
Organism: Bacilli bacterium; assembly: GCA_041675825.1. GTDB lineage: Bacteria > Bacillota_I > Bacilli_A > ML615J-28 > CAG-698 > JAEYQM01. Next base: position 18,597 of record JBAYTC010000013.1, read on the forward strand.
AAAAAATTGTTCTTTACGCATTTTAAGTAATTGAAACATATGAATTATCCTCTTCTATAGGTCATTATTATTGTAACAAAAACATCACAACAATGAATGTTATAATAAAAATTTATATTAATATTATTCTATTTTGTTTAGTTTATGTCAAGACATATATTCATATCTACTTTTTTAGAAGTTAAATTTTGATATATTTAACTATCCTCAAGTAATGATTACAAAATACATCTTCAAAAAATTCCTAAATTCAAATCTTTCAATAATAGAATCCAAATTCGCATCTTTATCATATGTTTGATTTAGTAATATTGATATTAATTCTTTTTACGCACCCAGTATACTTTATAGAAATAAATGATATTTCACTAAATTAACTCTATTCTAATAGAAATTTTAAATAAAGAAAGAATGAAAACATTGTATCATAAAACGTAGTGCTAATAATAATAAACTACACATATAAAAATACTCCTAACTTAAAAAACGAATAACTTTATATATTCACTGTCTACTTTAGGAGTGCTATAGCAATGACTAACCTTTATATATAAATTATATAACTATAACTGCAAAATCAAAAACCTATCTTCACTTTTTCTAATATGGTGTCTTTACTTGTTAAACGAACCAATTTCAATTAGATTCCCTTCTGGGTCGGATATATAACATGTGCGTTGTCCCCAAGGCTCAGTGGTAGGTTCCAAAACAGGTATAGCTCCTTTAGATACTACTTCTTTAAATGTCAAATCAACCGCTGCATAGTTTTCAACACTTATTGCAATTTCATAATGCCCATTAATATTATTCGCATATCCAAAGGTTCTATTTGTCATCTTCTCAAAATCTGCCCGACGGTATAATAAAAACAAAATGCCGTCTTTAATCAAATACACATTTGATGTGTTTTCATCTTCCTTAATTTCAAAGTTCATAACATCCCTGTAAAAACGGACCATCGTTGCCATGTCTTTTACAAAAATCCCAAAACCATCTAATTTCATAATCTTTAAACCTCCAAATAAATGATATTACTCTATTCTTCTCCCCAGTGATATTTTTTGTTGTTGAGGAGCATATCAACATTACAGTTTAAGCATAATCCGTTGTGACAGCAAATAGTCCCTCCGCAATCTTTGCAACGCCATTTGTCATTTTCATTTTTCAGAAATTCTTCCATTCCCAACTCCTTGATATAGTTGAGGTTTTCTACCATGCTCATATGGTATTTTGTTCGGTATCGTTTATCTAATGCTTTTAATCTCTTACAAGGAAAATTTTTGCATTGAAAACAAAACCGAATAGTACCTTTGGCAAGCAATTCGCATGTATCTCTCATATGCATACAGTTTTCTTTTCTAGGGATGCAACCAGGACAATATTTTTTATGAAATCCTAGTTTGTTTATATCATTTTCCTTAAATTGATATGCTATGCATAAAGCGCAGTTCATTCCGCAAGGAGCAATCAATTCTTCATCCATAAATACACCTCTTTACTTAATAAATAGTCAACCTAGTCTCTGGATCTAATTTTTTTGTTATTTCTATTTTCTAATTCAATTGATTATATCATATATCTATTAAAATCTCAAATTATACAAAAACACTATTATATCTATTCAAAAAACAAAATATTAATTATCACTCACTATACTATAACATTACATACAAATAAGAGATTATTCCCTTTCTATGTATTAAAAATTGGCATTCACTTTTGTCTAATGTGGAATAAAATGCAGATGTTAATTACCTACTAAATTTCGTAATATAGTTAGTAGACTTAGGAGTTGTCTATCCGTTTTGCCGTAGGAATCACAAACAACTTTGATACATTCAAGCGCTACAAAAACAAAACAAGAACACTATTTGTGTTGTTTAAAAAAGATTTTTATTATTTTACAAAATTTGTATTGACATATATCACAATATGATATATAATTAATGTATCACAACGTGATGTATATTGTTGTGATATAGAGGTGATTTATGAATTATGATGCAATTAAAAAAAGATTTATACCAATGAGTGAAACAATGTTATACATACTCCTTTCATTAAAAGAAGAGAAACATGGTTATGGAGTAATGCTTCATGTAAAAGAGTTGACATGTGGGCGTATCGTGCTCGGTGCAGGTACCATCTATCAGAGTTTAGGAAAACTAGAAGCGGATGGTTTGATATGCCCCACAAGAGAAATCGAACGTAAAAAGCTCTATCTAATTACAAAAATAGGAGAGCAAATATTAATCGAGGAATCAAAGAGGATAAAAGAAATTTGTTTAAATTTGGAGGCAGTATTATGAAAAACAAAAAAATATTCTTCTTTTCAGTTTTTAAATATGTTGTTCCAGCAGAATATGAACAATGGTTCGAGGAACTTGCAACGACAGGTTGGCATCCAGCAAAAATCGGTCAATTTAGTTCTATTGCTATGCGGTTTGAAAAATCAGAGCCAAGAAAATACCGATATGTAGTTGACATGCAGGCTACTCCCAAAAAGAATTATAAACAGACCTATGAGGATTTTGGATGGGAGTATGTTGGAAAAATGGCCAGTGCGTATGTGTGGCGTAAAGAGTATACGAATGAACGCCCTGAATCGTTCAGCGATAATTCTAGTCTTAAAGCACGTAACCATCGTTTTATCGTTGCTATATCCGTTTCTTTTACCATATTTGTACTCAGTACACTCGCTTTTTTAGCAGTAGCTATATTCAGCGATCTTTCTTCATCCGAGCGATTACAGTTTGGTATCGCTTCAGCGCTATTTTTGGTGTTTGCTGTTTTACTAGGGCTCGCAATGATTAAGATAAAAAAGAACATTGACAAGTAAGATTTCAAAATAAAGTTTTGGGAAAACAAAACCATCGATTGGTTTTAAGCATACTCTATATAACAAAAATGAATTAGCCATCTTTTTTATGGTTTCATTTAATTTGTGATTGTCATTAATCATGTTAGTGCAATGATAACTTTTTTAAATAAATAAAGCAGATAAATACCTTTCTGCTTGAGGCTGTTGACAAAGTAAGTCAATAGTCTTTTTTATATAAAAATTCTATATAGGCAGAAAAATGTAAAGTACACAATAATTTTTTCATTCCTTTTTATATGATGTTCACCAATAACATCATACAAATACTCATAATACACGTAAAAATTGTAAACTAACCCTGTAAAGCAAAAAAAGGTTCAATACAAATCGTTAAATTGTATCAAACCTATTCATTCTAAATGGTGGAATAGAGGGGAGTCGAACCCCTGTCCAAACTATTATTCATTCTGCTTTCTACATGCTTATCTTATTATCTTTAGTTCATACATAGTTATGCAATAAGCAAACTAACTATGACTAGTTTCTAGATTTCAAATATTTTGGCGAAACTAACAAAATATTCAACCTGCAGTTTCTTAGACTCTATTAATTAAACCCTGAAGGTCGGTCGAATCAAGAGTGCTACGCTATTAAGCAGCGAAAGCTAATTTTTGATTTGTGTTTCCGGTTATTTAAAAACCTCGGCGTTTTATCGTTCGCAACAACGGCATGCTTACATTACTTCAAATAGCCTGTCGAAACCATGACTATCCCAAATAGAAGTTATCCTTCTATATATATTATACTGTACTAAAAGACAAATGTAAATAAAATGAATAATGTCAACCCTGTTGATGAAAATATACCCAATATTGCAAGTATTCTACCGATATTCTTTGCTGGAATATAACTAGAATTAGACTCCTTTTTATATAATATCAAAGCTAAAATACTAAATAGATATACTGGAATAATCATTGAAAGTATTCCTAATATAAATGTTAATATTGGATAATCTATTAAATCAGTATTATTAGTATATAAGGATTCATCATATTTTAAATTTAATTTTTTCTTAATAATACGACCCTCTTCAAAATCAAACCCACAATTATCACAAGCATCAACATATTCTTTAAATTCTTTTCCACATCTTTCACATTTCATAACTTACCTCTTGTTTTTATAATTAAGTTCAATGTCTCTTTTGATACTTCTTTCCTTCAAATCATCTCTTTTATCGTAAGCCTTCTTACCTTTTGCCAAAGCAATTTTTAACTTTGCCATCCCATTAGTAATATAAACCTCTAATGGAATTAAAGTTAATCCTTCAAGTGTTGTTTTACCAACCATTTTTCTAATCTCTCTTGAATGGGCTAGTAATTTTCTATTTCTTGTTTCCTCGTGATTAAAAATATTACCTTTTTCATACTTTCCAATATGCATATTAATAATCCACAATTCATTATTGCTAATTTGGCAATATGCATCTTGAATACTAACTTTATTATTTCTAATAGATTTAATTTCTGTCCCTTTTAAAACAATTCCCACTTCATATGTATCTAAAATAAAATATTCATGACCTGCTTTTTTGTTTCTTGAAATTACCTTTATTGTGTTTTCCATTTCTATCACTCCCAACAATCGCAAAATCAACTTGCCTTAATTCCTTGCTTGCTTTTTTAACTTTAACTTTAACATTATCCCCAAGTCTATATACCTTTTCAGGGCTAACAAGAGCCATCTTGGTTTCATTGTATACAAAATAACCATCAAGAGTGGAAATATGTATAAATCCTTCAATAGTATTATTTAGAGCAGCAAACAAACCGAAGTTTGTAACAGAAGTAATCGTTGCTTCATATATTTCACCAATATGATCAATCATATATTCAGCTTTTTTCATATCATTAACTTCATATTCACATTCAATTGCATCACGTTCTTTTTTGCTAGAATGGTTTGCCACAGTAATTATATTCTTTAATGCCTTTTCTTGATCCTTAATTGTTACCTCGCCTTTTAGTAAATACTTTCTTAAATATCTGTGAACAATTAAATCAGGATATCTTCTAATCGGCGAAGTAAAATGAGTATAAGCATAACTTGCTAAACCATAATGGCCAATATTCTTCTCACTATATTTAGCCTTAGCCATCATTCGAAGTAGTAAAGTAGAAACGCCACGGTCTTCTTCTTTGATACTACCAAGTAAATCTTGTAAAGCACTTTGATGAACTTTATTCTTTTTAATATTAAATGAGTAACCTAAAGCTTTAACAACAGTTCTAAACTTAGTTAGTTTTAGATTATTTGGTTCATCATGAACTCTATATATAAATGGTAACTGTAAGTTAAGAACAACTTCAGCAACCGTCTCATTGGCTTTAAGCATGAACTCTTCAATTAATTTTTCACCAACGCCTCTAGTCATAAGTTCAACATTAATTGGTTTTCCGCTCTCATCAACAATAATTTTAGATTCTGGTATATCAAAATCAAGTGATCCTCTATTAACTCTTTCTTCTTTCAAGATCAAAGATAAGTTATACATGTGTTTTATATCTTCATAAATATTTATATATTTTTTAATTTCTTCATCATCGTGTTTCTCAAGGATATTATTTACAGAAGTATAAGTCATACGATACTTTGTCTTTAAATAGCCTTCAAATATTTCGTGGCTAACAACATTACCTATATTATTAATTTCCATAACACACGCCATAACCAATTTATCTTCATTTGGATTAAGTGAACATAAATCATTAGATAATTTATGAGGAAGCATTGGTATTACTCTATCAGCCAAGTACACACTTGTTCCTCTTTCATATGCTTCTTCATCTAATTTCGAATCTTCTTTAACGTAGTATGATACATCAGCAATATAAACACCTAATTCATAATTGCCATTATCTAGAAGTCTAACACTTATTGCATCATCTAAATCTTTTGCATCTTCACCATCAATAGTGATAATATTTCCTGTTATTTGTCTTCTTGTTAGTTTTTCTTTTTCTACATCAATACTTAATTTTTTAACTTCTTCGATTACTTCATTAGGAAATTCAGAATGGAATGCATACTTATAAGCAACTGCTTTAATATCTATACCAACATCGTTGATATTACCAATAATATTCTTAATTCTTCCTCTAACCAAATAAGCATTTACATATTGATCAATTGAAAAATCTACTACATCTCCAACAACACTGATTCCAAAATCAACAACATCATATTTAAGATTGAGTTTCTTGTCCTCAGGAACAAACTCTTTTTTTCCTTCTTCATTTAAAGCAATTTTACCAATAATATTTTGTAAATTACGTTGAACAACTTGGGTGACCATTGCTTCTTTTCTTTGACCACTAGTATCATCACCACTAATCACTGAGAACAAGACCTTATCTTTATTCATACTTCCGCCAATAAATTCTTTAGGGACATACAAATCTTCAGTGAACTCTTCAGAAATAATAAAGCCAAACCCTTTTTCTTTCACTTCAATTGTTCCTAAGTGTAGGTTAAACTTTCTTAATAAATCATATTTTTTCTTTTTAGTTTTCTTAATTAAAAAATCATTTTCCATTTCATCTAGCAATATACTTAATGACTCTTGATTGTATTCTAAAAGTATACTAAGATCCTCTAAAGTTCTTGGTATATAATTTTTTGTATTCATTAAGTTTAAAATTTTATCCTTCATTTCTTTACCTCTTATTAAAAAATAGGCCTATGAAAAGGCCTATTATGACTACAATCTATCAACAAAGAATGAAACGATTACAGATACAAGTAAGAATGCAACTGCTAGTCCAGTAGTTACCCAACTAATCCATACTTCAATTCCACGTTCTTTTTTGTTAGCAAATAATTCAGATTTTTCACCAGTGAAAGCTGAGGTAGCATCTTCTTTAGATTCTTGTAAAACGATTATAATTATTAATAAGCTTGCAATGATTATTAATAAAATGTCCCAACCAGTCATAATATCCTCCTATGATATTGTCATAAATACATTATTCATATGCTTCTTTATTATACCACATTTAATAATAAAGCGCAATTATTTTTTTCTAATTATTTCTTCTTTGAAATAAATATATTTCTATTCAACCAATCCTTAATACTATTCATATCTTGAAGCATATGTTTTTTTTCAAACCAAATAGAAAGCAGAAAACTTAAGCCTCCTATTAGGACAAACGACGGAATGATAGCCCATAATATAGGCCAATACTTCTTCTGTCCGGAAAATTCACCATAAGGGATTCTCATCATAAACTTAGGGGTGAAAAAATCAAGCAAGCCACCAACACCAGGAAGAGAATCACTGACACCAAATACCATTGAAAAATTACGATGTCCATCAAATAGCAAGTCTTCTCCACGAAGTGGCACAAGCCCAATTTCTTCTAATATTATTTCATTTACTAAAATAATAGTCATAACTAAAATAAACATAATAGGTACTTTATATATACGATGATAATCAAGTTTATGCAGACCTGTAGCAACCATTAAAAATGGAGCAACTGTAATTATTATATGAGCAATATAAAATCTTACTGTATCAAATATAAAAGCATCTTTTCCAAATGCTTCAACCGGGAAAAAAATCGCAAGTGTTCCACTTAATACACCTATATAGAACATATAGTCTTTTAAAACCTTGCTTTTGCTTAAAAATACAAATGGGAAAACTAGAGTTGACAAGGCACAAATATTCTCTGGAGTTATTTTTCTAATTGCAGTTGGATCATTTATATATGGCTCAAATGCCAACTTTAGAAAATGAACTATCAAAGCAAAAAAAAGTAATCCAGAAATAAATCTTTTCTTATAACTATCTGATTTATCCTTTAGTAGTAACAGACAAAAAACCAAAAACAAAAAAAATAACACCGCATAAATTATGTATGATAAGTTAAACATCTCAATTTTCATATATTTTCACCCGTTTATTAAACATATTCTATCATAAATAATAGTTAATGGCAAGAAAAAAACTAGAGTTTTAAAAACTCTAGTTTATGCTAACGCATGTTTAATTACTTCATCAAAAGTTTCAGCCATTATAATTTCCAAACTTTCTCTTACACTAGTTGGAATATCCTCAATGTCTTTTTGATTATCCTTTGGAATGATGATTTTTATTAAACCACTTCTATGAGCTGCTATCGCCTTTTCTCTTAATCCACCTATTGGTAATACTCGACCACGAAGAGTAATTTCTCCAGTCATTCCAACTAAACGATTAACATACTTGTGACTAAAAGCAGAAGCAATTGCTGTTGCAATAGCAACCCCCGCAGAAGGTCCATCTTTTGGAACAGCACCTTCAGGAACATGAATGTGAATATCATTCTTTTTGAATAAATCAGATTCAATAGCAAGTTTGTCAGAATTTGATTTGACGAAACTTAGAGCTGCTTGAGCAGATTCTTTCATTACATCACCTAGTTTTCCAGTTAAAACTAATCTTCCTTCACCTTTATAGTATGTAACTTCAATTGGTAAAGTATCTCCACCAAAGGCAGTGTAAGCTAAACCTGTTACAACACCAATTTGATTTACTTTATCTACACGATTATAAGTAAACTTTGGTTTTCCCAGCCATTCTTCTAAATTATCTTTTGTTATATTAACTTTTTCAATTTTGTCCATAAGGATGGTTTTAATTGCTCGACGAATTAATGTACCAATATGGCGTTCTAATTCACGAACCCCTGCTTCTTTAGTATAATTACGAATAATCTCAAGTAAAGCTTCATCACTTAAAATAAAATCAGCTCTTGCTAAACCATGAATATCTAACTGTTTATTAATTAGATGACCCCTAGCAATTTCATATTTTTCATACTCAGTGTAACTACTTAATTCAACAATTTCCAAACGATCCCTTAATGCTGCTGGAATATTTTCTAAATAGTTGGCAGTAGCTATAAAGAATACTTTAGAAAGATCATAGGGTTCTTCTAAATAATGATCACTAAAATATTTGTTTTGTTCAGAATCTAAAACTTCTAACATCGCACTTGCTGGATCCCCTTTGTAATCACTTGATAGTTTATCAATTTCATCTAAAAGGAAAACTGGGTTAGTCACTTTAGCTTTTTTCATTCCTTGAAGTATTCTACCAGGAAGTGCCCCCAAGTATGTTCTTCTATGGCCACGAATCTCACTTTCGTCTTTTACTCCACCAAGAGATTGCTTAACAAATTGTTTGTTTAAACTAGTAGCAACACTTCTTGCTAAAGACGTTTTACCTACTCCCGGAGGACCAACCAAACAAAGTATCGCTTGTGGATTTTTTTTAGTCATAATTCTAACTGCTAAATACTCTAAGATACGATCCTTAACTTTTTCTAATCCATAATGATCTTTATCTAATTGTTCTTTAGCTTTTCTAATGTCAGTTGTATCTACAGACTCATTACTCCAAGGAAGAGCAATTAAGAAATCTAGATAAGTTCTTGAGATTGCATTCTCACCACTTGCACTTGATAAAGAACTATACCTTGCTAATTCAGTTAGTGCTTTTTCTTCAATATCCTTAGGCATGTTGGCTTCTAAGATTTTTTTACGTAATTCATCAATCTCAGTTTCTTTTTTTGCTTTATCTCCTAATTCATCTTGAATAACTTTCATTTTTTCACGAAGATAATATTCCTTTTGATTTTCACTAATAACTTTTTTTACTTCATTATCAATGCTTGCTTCAATAGTTTGAATATATTTCTCACGCTTAATATCTTGTAATATGAACTTTAACCTTTCACTGACATTAAAAGTATTTAAGTACTTCATTTTACTATTAAAATCTAATTGTAAATTATACGCAAGTAAATCTGTTAACACATCTGCTGTTACTCCGCCTGTTACTTTAGAAATTAAATCAGGATTGTTGACAAATAGTTTTTGACCATTTGCATCTAATTCATCAATTAATAATCTAACAAACGCAATCTCGTCATTGACATTTTCATTTTCAGATGGTTTAGTTACAAAACTAACTGTGTAGTAAGGAGTCATACTAACATACTCTAATACTTCACATCTTGTTATACCAACAACTTTAAGCTTGTGTACTTGGGTTGCATCCATATTATATATAATTTTCGCAACAACCCCAACAGTATTTATATCGTTTGGTTTTGGGTTTTCTACAGATAGATGTTTTTGAACTAACAATACTATATATTTACTTTTATCTAAGGCTGCTTTAACTGCTTTTTGGTTTTCTATTTTTCCTACATCAAGTCTTATTTCGTTGTTTGGAAGTGGGATTAATCCACGAACAATTATTGCTGGTAATGTCTCCTGTACTATCGTTTGATTTGAAAACACAAAATCAACTCCTTTCTTAAAAGAAGCCTAATCAATTAGGCTGTCTTACTTAATTTAGGTTCCCCTTTTTTTAGAACTACATCCTTTGTTATGATGCACTTTTTAAGAGCTTTTTGCTCTGGAACATTAAACATAATCTCTAACATTATGTTTTCTATTATCGAACGAAGACCCCTTGCTCCAGTTTTTTGATTATATGCCATTTCTGCTATAGCTTCTAAAGCTTCTAATTCAAATTCTAGATCAATTCCGTCCATCTCAAACATTGTTTGATATTGTTTGATAATAGCATTCTTTGGTTCTTTTAGTATTCTAACTAGATCGTTTACTTCAAGTGGTAGTAGAGCAGCTAATACCGGTAAGCGACCAACCAGTTCAGGTATAATTCCATACTTTTGAATATCATCATGATTTACATTCATATAAGCATCTTTAAGAGTTCTTAAAGAATGATTGTTTCCAACAGAATTAAAACCAATTGATTTTTTACCTAATCGATTGTTAACTACATCTTCAATACCTTCAAAAGAACCACCACAAATAAATAATACATTAGTTGTGTCAAATGGTATAAACTCCTGATGAGGATGCTTTCTTCCTCCACCTGGTGGTACATTTGCTACAGTTCCTTCTAGTATTTTAAGTAGTGCTTGTTGAACACCTTCACCACTTACGTCTCTAGTAATTGACACGTTATCACTTTTTCGGGCTATTTTATCGACTTCATCAATATATATAATACCCTTTTGAGCAAGTTCAACATCGTAATCAGCTGCTTGTAGTAAACGTAACAATACATTTTCAACATCTTCACCAACATACCCTGCTTGGGTAAGTGATGTTGCATCTGCAATAGCAAATGGAACTTTTAATATCTTTGCTAAAGTCTTTGCGAGTAATGTCTTTCCACTACCCGTAGAACCTAAAAGCAAAATATTTGATTTATCTATTTCAATATTTTTTAAATCTAGCAAATTATTTTGAACACGTTTATAATGATTATACACTGCCACGCTTAAAACTTTTTTAGCATATTCTTGGCCGATAATATACTCATCTAATTTCTCATATATTCCTTGTGGAGTTAATTCAAGTTTGAATTCTGCAGTTTCAGGAACATCATCTGTGTCTTCATCATCATTATCCAAATCTAGCATTTGATAACAGACACCAACACACATCTCACATATAAAACAATTATCCCCTTCAATGAGTCGACGATTTTCTGTAGCAGGCAACCCGCAAAATGAACAAGTATCTATTTTTGAGTCATGTGCCATAATATACCCTCCTTATTTAATAACAGCAGTTTCCTTAATTAAATCAATAGCTTTTCTAATTTTCAAATATGGAGCTAATAATTCTTTAGAATATAAGTTTTTAACTTCTTCAACTGATTTATTTGTTTCTTTAGCAATTACATCGAATTCTTCATTATATTCTTTAGCTGAAATCTTAATTTTTTCTGCTTCAGCAACTTTTAGGAATACAACTCTTTGTTTAACATTATTTATAGCTGAAGGTTCAACATTTTTCTTGTATTCTTCTGCGCTACTTATACCATAGAATCCTAAGAATTGTTCTACTGGAATATTATACATCTTAGCTTGATTTTCAAGTTGACTAAATGCACGATTAACTTCTTCATTAACTAATCCTTGAGGAACTTCTA
>JBAYTC010000014.1:0-28815 GCA_041675825.1 Bacilli bacterium
AAAGTAGACAACACGCAAACAAGTTTATTTTTATCAGCATTGGTATACCCACCAATAACTCTAATTTGGGTTACTCCTCGTCCCAAATCTTCAAGAATATGCTTTTTAATCTCCTCATTCTTTTCAGAAATAATAAACACAGCCCGTTTATTAAAACCACTAAATACAACCTGATCAATAATAATTCCACTTAATGCAATGAATAATGCTCCATAGAGTATTAAGCTTATATCTGCATCTGGCATAAAGAAAAATCCCATTAGAATTACAGTTCCATCAATGAAAATCAAAGATGTTGAAAAAGGTATGTGGAAGAACTTCAATAAGATATTTTGAGGAATATCTACCCCCCCAGTCGTTCCACCATTTTTAATTGCTAAACCAAGCCCAAACCCCATAATAAGGGATGAAAAAATTATTACTAGTAAATTATCATCAATTGGCTGAAGCTCAAAAGCATTATATATTATATCAAAAACTTTGATAAACCCTGGAAATATTAATGATCCATAAACTGTCTTAGCAAAGAACTCTTTACCTAAAAACAAAAGACCTAGTACTAATAATAAACCATTTATAATTAGTATCGTAAATGCAGGATCATAATGAAATATTGCTCCTAATATAACACCAATTCCAGATACTCCACCAATTACTAATTGATTAGGGGCAATGAAAAAACTAAATGCAAAACTAGCAAGCATAACTCCTATAGTTACATTAACCCACTCAAAAATTTTATTCCTTGTTATTTTCATAATTACCTCTTATTGTACGGAGACTTTAAATAAGCATTTATAAATTCATCAATTTCTCCATCCATTACTGGTGTTACATTAAAAACTTCATAATTAGTTCTATGATCTTTAATCATTGAATATGGATGAAATACGTAAGATCTTATTTGACTCCCAAAACTATTTTCACTCACATCGCCAGTAACATTCTTCAATTTCTTTTCTTGATCTTCAATTTCTAATTGATATAATTTTGATTTTAATATTTGCATCGCTTTTTCACGATTTTGAATTTGACTTCTTTCATTTTGACAAGTTACAACCAACCCTGTTTTTATATGAGTTATTCTTATTGCTGAATCTGTTGTATTAACACTTTGTCCACCAGCTCCGCTTGACCTATATGTGTCAACTCGAATATCATCGGGTTTGATATCAATATTAACATCATTATCCATTGATGGATAAACCGTAACTGCACAAAATGATGTATGACGTCGAGAATTACTATCGAAAGGAGAGATTCTTACAAGGCGATGAACTCCATTTTCACTTTTTAAAAACCCATATGCTTTTTCGCCTTTAACAATAAAGCTAACCGATTTAATACCAGCTTCTTCACCTGATATATAATCTAGTACTTCGATATCAAAGCCATTTTTCTCACAATATCTCTTATACATACGAAACAGCATTTCACACCAATCTTGACTCTCAGTTCCACCAGCCCCAGGATGCATCTCAAAAATAGCATCTGAACTATCATATTCATTGCTTAGTAATATTTTGATTTCAAAATCTTCTAAGCTTTTTGTTAGTGAATTTATAGTTTCAATAATATCGTTTAAAACATCCTCATCTTCGGTCTTATAAATGTCAAAGTATAACTCTATTTCTTCTAATTTTTCTTCTAAATTATTTAAGATAACAATTTTATCCTTTTGTTCCTTAATTTCCCTTAATACCTTCGCACTTGTTTTTTGATCATTCCAAAAATTAGGATTATTTAATAACTTTTCGTTTTCTTTAAGGTCACTACTTAATTTTTCTACATTAATAGCTTGTTTTAAATCAGCTATTCTTTTTGAAAAATCTTCAATATGTTTATTAATTTCATAATTTTCCATAGTTACCTCCATACTATATTCAAGAAATACTCAAGAGAATTTCTTGAGTATTTATCTTCCGCAACAGTTCTTATATTTTTTTCCACTTCCACAAGGACATGGGTCATTTCTTCCGACTTTATCCTTTGAAACAGTAGGTTTACGTTTTACTCCTTCATCTTTACCTGAAGATGCAACCGTATTTTTAACAACTGCTTCGCGCTGTAAATTATCTCTTATTTGAGCTCTAATTAAATATCTAGTAGCTTCATTTTCAATGTTTTGAATCATTATCTGGAATTTTTCAAATCCAATTGCTTGATATTCTCGCAAAGGATTTATTTGAGCATATGCCTGAAGTCTAACAGCTTGACGTAGTTCACTCATTGTATCAATATGTTCCATCCAAAAAGTATCTACTACTTTTAATAATACAACTTTTAAAAACTCTAAGTATGTGCTATCTCCAAATGATTCTTTCTTATCATTTAAAAGTTCTTTTGATTTTTCAATGAAAAATTCTACTAATTGATCATTATTTTTATTTTTTAAATCATCTAAGCTAATATGACCAATTTGGAAAAATCTTCCATTAATACTTTCATATAGACCTTGAATATCAACACTTTCATTTTTCTTTTCAAATGAATAGAAACTATTCACAATACGTGTAAATGTAGAAGTAATCATCGGCATAACAACTTCAGTAATATCATCTAAAAATAATATTTGACTTCTTTGTCCATATATTATCTCACGTTGTTTTCTTAATACTTCATCATATTCTAATACATTCTTACGTGAATCAAAGTTATTACCTTCAATTTTCTTTTGTGCTCCCTCAACAAACTTAGTAAACATCTTACTTTCTAATGCTTGTTCAGTTCCATCCTTTTGGCTAACCATCATTGACAATAATGATTTGAATCTATCGCTACCAAATCTTTTCATCAAATCGTCTTCAGCAGATAGATAAAATCTTGTATAACCAGGGTCTCCTTGACGACCAGAACGACCTCTTAACTGATTATCAATACGACGAGATTCATGTCTTTCTGTACCAATTACAGCAAGACCACCAAGTTCAACAACACCTTCACCCAATTTGATATCCGTTCCACGACCTGCCATGTTAGTAGCAATTGTTACAGAACCTTTTTTACCTGCATTTGCAACAATCTCAGCTTCACGTTCATGTTGTTTAGCATTTAAAACATCATGTTTGATTCCTCTTTTTGTTAGAAGATTAGATAAATGTTCACTTGTCTCAATAGAAATTGTACCTACTAAAACTGGTTGACCTAAAGTATGTCTTTCTTTGATATCATCAGCTATTGCTTCAAACTTGGCTCTCATCGATACATACATCGAATCAGGCATATCTTTTCTAATTATTGGTTTATTTGTAGGAATTTCAACAACGAACATATTATAAATGTTACGGAATTCCTCTTCCTCTGTCTTAGCAGTACCTGTCATACCCGCTAACTTCTTATACATTCTGAAGTAGTTTTGGAATGTTATTGTCGCAACAGTTCTTGTTTCTTTTTTTATTTCAACATGTTCTTTTGCCTCTAATGCTTGATGCAATCCTTCTGAGAATTGTCTTCCATGCATTAAACGTCCAGTAAATGAATCTACTATAATAACTGCGTTATCTTGTACAACATAGTCAATATCTCTTACCATAATAAAATTGGCACGTAAAGCATTATTAATATGATGTAATAAATTAACATTGTTTAAATCATATAAATTCTCTAATGAAAAGAAACTCTCAGCTTTTGATATACCAGTTTCAGTTAAAGTAACATGTTTTGCTTTAACATCTATTTCATAATCAGTTTGCTCAGACAATCTTTTTGCAAACATATCTGCTTGCTGATATAAATTCCCTGTATTTTTAGCACCACCTGAAATAATCAAAGGAGTTCTTGCCTCATCAATTAAAATTGAATCGACCTCATCGACAATAGCAAAATTTAGTGGTCTTTGAACCATTTGTTCTTTATATATAACCATATGATCACGTAAGTAATCAAAACCTAATTCATTGTTTGTAGAATAAGTAATATCACATTCATATGCTTGACGTTTTTCTTCAGATGTTAATTCTCTTAAATTAAGACCAACAGTAAGTCCTAACCATGTGAAAAGTTCACCCATTTCACGAGCATCACGACTTGCTAAGTATTCATTTACTGTAACAATATGAACACCCTCACCTGATAATGCGTTTAAATATGCAACCAAAGTTGACGTTAACGTTTTACCTTCACCCGTCTTCATCTCGGCAATATTACCACCATGCATAGCAAGTGCACCCATTAATTGAACTTTAAAAGGAGTCATATGCAATACCCTTGTTGCCGCTTCTCTAACAGTAGCAAACACTTCAGGTATTAATCCTTCTAGGCTTTCATTGTTTTTCAAACGTTCTCTAAATAAAGCAGTTTTTCCTTTTAATTCATCATCACTAAGCAATTTATATTCTTCAGCCATAGCTTCGATTTTATTAACTGTTTTATCTATGCGTTTTAATTCTTTATAACTTGTATCAAATAAGCCTTTAAACACGCATAATCACATCCTTCCTATATTATATATAATAGCACTTTTAGGCCGTTTTTACAAGAAAATTTTATCTTAATTTAAGTTTATAATAATAATTAAAACTGTTTAAGCAATTAAGTTAGCATTTGCTAACTAATAAAGCAAATCACTTGCCAATACCAACTATAACATGCTAGAATAAGTTATAACATATAAATATAGGAGGAATTAAATATATGAAACATACATTACCAGAATTAAATTATAATTATAATGCACTTGAACCGCATTTTGATGAAATGACAATGACAATTCATCATACTAAACATCATCAGGCATATGTTAATAACTTAAATGCTGCATTAGAAAAACATCCAGAATTAATGGAAAAAGATCTAACAGAATTATTAACAAAACTTGATAAACTTCCTACAGACATTCAAACGGCTGTAAGAAATAATGGTGGAGGTCACTTCAACCATACTTTATTTTGGCAATTATTAACGCCACAAGGAAAACAAGAACCATCTATGAAATTAATGGAAGCATTAAAAAATGCATTTGGTAGTTTTGAAAACTTCCAAGAAACATTTAATAATGCAGCAAAAACAAGATTTGGTAGTGGTTGGGCTTGGTTAGTTGTAACACCTGATAAGAAATTGGTTGTTACTTCAACTCCTAACCAAGATACACCTTTAACTATGGGAACTCCAATTTTAGCACTTGACGTATGGGAACATGCATATTACTTGAAATATCAAAACCGTCGTCCTGATTATGTTAGTGCATTTTGGAATGTTATTAACTGGAATAAGGTTGAAGAGTTATTTGAACAAGCAACAAAATAATAAAAATGAAGCTGGGAATTTTATCCCAGCTTTTTAAATACTCATTTTACAACGCATCAATAATTCCATAATTTTGATCAGATCTTAAATACACAACAGATGGTTTGTTAGTTTCAGAATTTAAGAACAAATAGAAATTATGTCCTAACATTTCCATTTGCACAATAGCATCTTCTGGTGTCATAGGATGCATTTCCACAGACTTGTTTTTAACTAGATTAGTAGCCTTAATTTCAACTTCCATTTTTTCTAGATCAAAATCGGAGTTAGTTGCATAATAGTTAGCAACACCTTCTCGACGTTTAATACTACTAAAGATCTTTGATTTATGTTTACGAATTTGAGATTCAAGTTTGTCAACAGCTAAATCAATTGCTCCATAAATTGTTTGATCTTTAACTTCAGCACGAAGGATGATGTGTTTTGTTGGGATTGTAACTTCAACAACTTGATAATTGTCGTAAAGCTTACACAACACATTTGCAACAAGGTCATCAGAATGATTAAAATAAACGCTAATTTTTTGAAGTTTGTCATCTGCATAGCCTTTAATTGCATCACTGGGTTCAAATTTGTTTTTTCCGCGAACGATAACTTTCATAATTAATTCCTCCTTTTCGCTTACTACATATATATTATAACATATATTTATTTCATTTAAAAGTAAAGCATACTAATTTATTATATGAATATTTAAATCCATATTAAGTAATATTTGTAGATCCTCTTTTGTAATCATATTATATTTTTCTATAATCAAAATCTCATCACTACCACTTAAAATAAATTCGTATAATAATTGGATAAGCTTTTTATTTATAGCAAAATCAATAATATTTTCTTCACACTTATTAAGATAATAAATATATATATTTACCATTCCAATTGTAATTGTTTCATCAGTATTTATTAACAAACAATTATCACATGTATAAACTCTAAATAAATCTCTGATTCCTCTTCTATTATTTTTCTCACACAAATGTATCACCCAATTATATATTAATTGTTTTTTACCTGATTACTAAAAAAAAGTATTTGCTGAAAAAAGCAAATACTTATATTACTATGTTGACTAATTTATTCGGAACAATTATTATCTTTTTAATAGTTGCATCACCAATGAAATTTTTAGCTTTTTCACTGTTTAAGGCTAATTCTTCTAGTGCTTCTTTACTTAAGCCCATAGTAACCTCAAGTTTATCTCTAACTTTACCATTAACTTGAACAATAACTGTAACATTGTTTTCTAAAGTTTTTTCTTCTATATAAGTTGGCCAACTAGAATTTGATATTGAATCATTTTGATTACATACTTGAGAATATAATTCCTCAGTTAAATGTGGAGCTACTGGATTAAGTAACTTTAAGAACCCAACTAAATAATCAAATGGTATATTAGTATCTTTATAGCATTCATTTATAAATATCATCATTTGACTTATTGCCGTATTAAATCTTAAATTATCAAAATCATTTGTTACTTTCTTTACTGTTTGATGATAGATTTTCTCAAGATTAGGATTCTTATCAACAATTGTTGCAACGTCTGTATATAATCTATAAACTCTTTCTAAAAATCTTCTTGGACCTTCAACACCTTTGGTATTCCAAGGTTTAGTGGCTTCTAGCGGACCCATAAACATTTCATATAATCTAAATGTATCAGCACCATATTCATGAACAACATCATCAGGATTAACAACATTACCTTTTGACTTACTCATTTTTTCGCCATCTTCACCTAGAATCATTCCTTGGTTAAATAACTTTTGGAATGGTTCTTTTGTTTTTACAATACCACAATCGTACAATACTTTATGCCAAAAACGAGAATAAAGCAAGTGTAGAACAGCATGTTCAGTACCACCTATATATAAATCAACAGGAAGCCATTTATTAACAATATCTTGAACTTCAGGATCACTTAACTCCAAGTAACCATCCTCAGATTTTAAAATGTATCCGATATAATACCAACATGACCCAGCCCATTGAGGCATTGTGTTAGTTTCACGACGACCTTTTACACCATCTTCTCGAACAACATTTATCCAATCTTTAGCATTAGCAAGTGGACTTTCACCATTTTTACTTAAAGTAATTTTTTCCATCTTTGGAAGTTCTAATGGTAGTTTATCTTCAGGCAATACTTCAATCTTACCATCCTCATAAATAATAACTGGGAAAGGTTCTCCCCAATATCTTTGACGACTAAAAATCCAATCTCTTAATTTGTAATTTACATCTCTAGAACCAATATTGTTTTTTTCAAGGAATTCAATCATTTTATTAATTGCGTCTTCTTTGTTTAAACCATCTAAGAATCCTGAATTTATATGTAACCCATCTCCTGTAAATGCAGATTTTGAAACATCTCCATCTAATACAGGAATGATATCAATATTGAACTTAGAAGCAAACTCATAATCTCTTTCATCATGAGCTGGAACAGCCATTATAGCACCAGTTCCATAACTAATAAGAACATAATCAGCAATCCATATTGGTACAAGTTTATTATTAGCAGGATTAACTGCATACGCACCAGTAAAAATACCTGTTTTATCCTTATTTAAATCTGTTCTATCTAAGTCAGATTTTGATTTAGAATATTCAATATAATCTTTTACCTCTTGTAATTTTTCATCTGAAGTTATTTTTAAAACTAGATCATGTTCAGGAGATAACACACAATAAGTCGCCCCAAATAGTGTGTCAGGTCTGGTTGTAAAAACTTCAAACTCTTCATTACTATTATCTACTTTAAATGTGACTTTTGCTCCAACTGATTTTCCTATCCAGTTTTTTTGCATGTCTTTTACATTTTCTGGCCAATCAAGCGAGTCTAAATCTTCAAGAAGTCTTTCAGCATATTCTGTTATTTTTAATACCCATTGTTTCATTGGCTTTTTAATAACAGGATAACTACCTCTTTCGCTTACCATTTTACCATTTTCATTTAATACTTCTTCATTGGCTAAAACAGTTCCTAATTCTTCACACCAGTTTACTTCAATATTCTTTATTTCCGCTAAACCTTTTTCATATAACTTTGTAAATATCCACTGAGTCCATTTATAGTATTTTGGATCACAAGTCGCTATTTCCTTAGACCAGTCATAACTTAATCCAAGATTATATAATTGTTTTTTAAATATTTGAATATTTTTTTCAGTAAATGAAAGTGGGTCATTACCAGTTGCTATTGCATACTGTTCAGCAGGAAGGCCAAATGCATCCCAACCCATTGGATGCAAAACACTATACCCTTGCATTCTTTTCATCCTAGACATAATATCTGTAGCAGTATATCCTTCTGGATGTCCAACGTGAAGACCTGCACCGCTTGGATAAGGAAACATATCTAAAGCATAGTATTTTGGTTTGTCTGATTTTATATTGGTCTTAAAAGTATTGTTGTCTTCCCAATACTTTTGCCATTTCTTTTCTATTTCTAAATGATTAAAACTCACTATAAATTCCTCCTGATATTCTCAGTTTGTATATGTCTACTCAACATAATTGTATATATTGCTGTTACCATGAAACTCAAATATATTAAATTCACACCGAATAAGGTGAATATCGTTTCTAAAACCACGTAAGGTACAAATAAATATATTACTAATTTCCAAAACTTCTTAAATTCAATTAAACCTTTTAATGTAAAATGTTGAAAAAATGCAATGACTAGCGACATAAATAAAATTAGTCCAATTGAACTTAAGACATTTGCCGTAATCATAACAGGACGATAAAATTTCATGAAACTTGAGTATTGCGCTCTTATAACCACCAGAACTTCATTCCATTCACTCGAATTAATATTGCTTAACTCTTTAAAATCTGTATTATTTAAATTAGGGTAATCCTCATATGCTATAAGCTGAAGTCTTAAAACCTGATTTGATAAATAAACTCCATCTGTAGTCACTAATATTACTAAATTAGTTCCTAAATCAACATTACTAGAATTAGTAACTACTATCTTCATGTAACCATTAATATCTTTTTGATAAACATAATTATCATTATCGTTATCGTTTAATAATTTACCATTCTTAATTTGAAACGGAATTGTTTCACCACTAATAACCCTCTTAATAG
The DNA here is from genome assembly GCA_041675825.1 of Bacilli bacterium. Lineage (GTDB taxonomy): Bacteria > Bacillota_I > Bacilli_A > ML615J-28 > CAG-698 > JAEYQM01. The sequence goes on from JBAYTC010000014.1 coordinate 9,355, forward strand.
CAACTTCATCGTTATATGATAAATTGTTTTTCATACTAATTGATATTGTTGAAGGGAGGACAAAAACAAATATCAACAGTAAAAACATAATTAAAACTTGCCACCATCGATCGTCTTTATACTTTAATACTTCTTTCGGTGAAAACAAACTGTCTGAAAGTCTTTTAAATATAAACATAGTATCTCCACCTTTCTAAATGATAATACTTAATTATACCATTAAAGCCTTAATATATCAAGAATTTGCCGACTGAAAAGTTAATAAAAAGTGAGCCATTAGCTCACTTAAATTTATTTATGCAAGGAATGTTACCTTACCATTTAAAACGATTGTTACAATGTCAATTATCCATAAAATAGCTGCTCCAACAAAAATCCAAATAATTCCTGCAATCAATTTACCTTTTGCAATACGGTAAATGCCATAAACAATACCATCTAAAATTGGAAATGCAAGAATCAATCTCACAATCCATGGTAAACCATCAATTAACTTAACATAATCTTTCATAAGATCCTCCTATTATTTTATCTTCTAACGTAGGTATCTAAATCTGTAGGGAATGTAATTGTTTGTGCTGCAATACCTTTTAATTCCATATTAATTTGATTAGTAACATCTGCAGTGGTAACCCAAGAAGATTCAAGTTTAGTCATTTCACCATTTGCATAAGTCATAGTAACAGAAATCGATTTAATGTTTTGTTTGATTTTCTCATCACGATCAATCGCTTCTTCAATTTCATCACCTTCAAGTCCTTCAACATCTAAAACATACTTATCTTTATTGAAAACAAAAGTAACAACACCATCTTTATCTTCAGTAACTTCAAGTGCTTTAAAGAATGATTTATCAAATGTTTTAAATAATTCTTCAGTTACTCCATTGAAACCAGATTCCTCAATAATTTGAACTGCTTCTAAATCGAAGATATTACCTTTTGTCTTTTCACCATTTACATTAACATATGCTACACCTTCAGTAACATAAGCTGCTGTAGTCACATCACCAACAGTTTGTTCATGCAGTAATGTATCAATTTTGTTTGAACTATAATTGTAAATAAATTCAGTTGTCGTTACAACATCGTTATTGATCACTTCAATAAATAAATTACCTGAATTGCTTTGACTATAAGTTGTTCTAGCTTTTTGAACCATAGCTAAATAATCTTTGTCATTATCTACTGGTCCTTGTCCATCTTTTTTACAAGCTGTTAATCCTAAAACCACAAGTAAAAGCATTAAAAATTTAAAAACCCTTTGCATATTTACCTCCAAAGTATCTAACATTATTATACTATAAATTGATTTTTATTACAAGTCAAAATTAACAATATCTTTATAATTATCAATATTTATCTTTTTATAGTATCCTATATTGATTTTCTTTTTCAATTTACTGTTAATAGTTTTTATATTATCATAAGTCACAAGAAAATCAATCATCTCATGTTTTAAAAGTTTTATACCTCTTCTTCTCAAGTTACCAATTTTCACCAAGAATTTTATTCCTTGCTTTTTTAACTCTATATAATCCTTAAAATTAAAATATTTATATTCATCAACATTACTTAGAATAATAACATAATCCGATAGAGCTTTAAACATAGAATTTAAAAGCGCTGGTTTTTTATCAAGAGGCAATTTAATGATTACATAATTGCTTTGATTAAGTGTTAACACATCTTTATTCTTTAGTCTATGAATAATTGAATAATGATAATGCACTTCATTCCCTAAATATAAATTTAAATCTTTAAAACTCACTTTATACATATTGAATTTAGCAATAATATCATCAATTTCATAAGTACCATCTTCTAAAACAGGATATGTCAGTATGACATCTGTATATCCTAAATCAACAAGACGACGAAGTTCATCATGAGCTTCTTCAGTTCTAAGTTGCAATATTTGATTATTTATATCAAACATTGTTGAACCAATCCTACTGTTCTTCATCTGCAAAAGCTTCCAGTTTGGATTTTACAATCGGTTTTGAATCTCCATGTTTCACCATTGACATAGTAATAAAAGCTAGTGTACAAAATACAACACTGTATGGGAATAATCTTCGCATATCAACACCAATAGAATCGATGAAGAACCCATCCATAACTAATCCTGACAATACCGGAGTTATAATCTGTGCTGCCATTGAAGCTGTATAATAAAATCCTGTATATCTACCAACATTACTTGTCTTACTCATTTCTACAATCATCGGATATGAGTTAACGTTAATCGTAGCCCAACCCATTCCTGCCATACCCATGGTAATATATATTAAACCACGAGAAGCTTCTGTTAAAAATGATCCAATCAAGAATGCTGATGCAAGAATTACAATTCCAACTAATATAGTCTTTTTTCTACCGACTTTATGAGAAATCATTCCAATTGGAATAAATGATAGTGCCGCAACTGCTTGAGCTACCATCAAAGGAGTTGTAAACATCGTGTTTAAAACATTTCCTGAATAAACAGAGAACTTAGAAGTAGCTGCATTATAGGCCATGAACCAAAACAATACCGAAGCAAGAATTAAAATAAAACTCTTTCTAACATCTTTTGGCATCTTTTCATTTGGTAATGCTCTTTCTACTTGTAAATCATCGAAATTATCCTTTTCAAATTCTTCTACTAATTTAACCTCTTTAACTTTCAACATAAACACAGTTAAGAAAGTTAACATTAGCGCTGCTAGAATAATGAATGTTAAAATGTAGTCTTGATAATCCTTAGCAGTAAAAGTCATAAATCCTAATGATATTAACCCACCAAGTGTTCCCAATAAATTAATAATAGCATTAGCTTTACTCCTTAAAGGTTTAGGGGTAACATCCGGCATCAAACTAACAGCTGGTGTTCTATATGTCGCCATCGCCAATAAAACTAAGAATAAAACAGCTAAGAAACCTACTAAATACATCGGATTAGCTTTGCTAACTGCACGAGCTTGTCCTTGATAATCATTTAAAGCATCTTGTTTATAATTATATAAAGTTTTTTCTTCTTCTCCTTCAAGACCTCTAAAATAATACTCATTGTCACCAACTTTATAACCATACACTTCATCATCAACATTAATCATCTCTTCAACATGAGGTACCCCTGCATCTTGAACAGCTTGAATTTGATATGAGTCCATAACAGCTACACCAATAAATAGAATTGAAGATAGAATTACACCATAGAAAATATATGGAGTTCTTCTTCCTTTTTTATGCTTTGTCTTATCTGATAAAGCTCCAAATAAAGGCAGTAATGCCAATGCAACAATATTATCTAGTGCCAGTATAAATCCAGAAATAGTTTGATTAAAACCAAATGAATTTATTAACATTTTAGCAATTATGTTATCATAAACCTGCCAAAACATACTAATAATTAAAAACGCTAACCCTATATACAGGGTCTTTTTATAATCAAGTTTCATAGGACCTCCAATAATCTTTAATTAAGTATATCATAACTAGAAAAACTTGTAAATGGATTTATTAATTAAAAATATTATTAAAATATTTCATTTCTCTTTCATCTTCGCAATTTAATCCATGTAGATAACTCAGGTTTAAAAAATACTTGTTTAAATCATGATTTTTTTTGTTGAAAACAACATCATAAACAATCTCAATTAGGGTTGTTCCTAATTTTAAAGCTTTCTCAAATAAATCAAAAAATGAATCATTAGACTTTATCGTATCATCAAGTGGATTTACCCAACTATTCTTATCTAAATTAAAAATATCAATATCATTAATTTCCTTATTATAGTAACTCAAAACTTTAAAATCTAAAGTAGAACTACCATTATCAATTTTTTCAAGTAATTTTTGCTTAATGCCATATGGATCATATATATATTTATAAAATCTTCTTTGGTCTATTACAGATTTATTCACATGAGAATAACCATCATTCTTTCCAAAGACTTTAGAAAATAATTTATCGAATGAATCCTTGAGATTACTATCAATTTTCTTTAATCGTAAAACTTGTTTATGTATTTTAAATTTACTTGGTTTTGTTTCATAGGCTTCTTTTATTATAAAACTATCCATTGCTCTTTCGAGTTTAGTATGTAATCCTCGATACATTAAAGTCTCTGGATGTTCTTTAATATATTTTCCGGTTTTATGAAAAACGTAAGGATGAGCAAATACATCTAATACATAATGTCCAATAAATCCTGCTAAATAACTAAACATATCGGAGTTCTCTTTACATATATCAACTAGTTCAATAAAGAAGTCTCTTGTTTTATTGTTGTGCATGTAATTTCCAAATTCTAAACTTTCTTTATTAACTTTACTTTTCCAAAACTTTACAAAAAAGAATGGATCAGGCCCTGCATTTGCAAAGTCATATAAATATATATTTTTTATTTGATATTTAATTCTTTCATCAAGCTCTTTATGCAGTGTTCTTCCGAAATGGTAATGCATTACTAAATCTGGCATATATCCTCCTCTACCCATTCTGGGTATTTTATAATGTTAATTTCTTTCTTTGTTATTGGATGTAAAAATTTCATATTATAACAGTGCAAATATAGAAAATCATCTTTTTCTCCATATAATAAATCACCAATAAGTGGGTGCCCAATATATGACATATGAACTCTTATTTGATGAGTTCTACCGGTTCTTAAACTAACTTCTAGCAACGAGTATTCTTCTTTTTCAGTCAGTACTTTGTAGTCAGTAGTTGCAATAGCACCGTCTAATGCTACCTCCCTTCTAATATCCTGTTCGGAAATTCGTTTAATAGGTAAGTGAATAGTTCCTATTTTATCCTTTAATTTTCCTTTTACTCGACACAAATATTTCTTTGTAATATTAATCTTACTCATCTCATTATGAATATATCCGTGCTTTGCAATGACGACAACTCCACTAGTACTAAAGTCTAATCGATTCACTAAATGTATATTTGTAGTGATGTTAGTCGTTTTAAAATAAGCAGCAACCATACTAATAAGATTATCGTATTGATGTTTTCTAGAAGGCTGTGAAGATATTGTATTAGGTTTATTAACAATTAAAAAATAATCATCCTCAAACAAAATATCAATTTTTGAAAAATTTAGTTGAAAATCAGGATTTAGTTTTTCTTCAATAGATATGGTGATTTGATCCCCCTTATGAACTATTTCATAGTTTTTCTTTTTTTCACCATTTATATATAAACAGTCTTTTACTCTTACCTTAGTGAGAAGAGTTCTAGAACATCCCTTTAATTTCAAAAAATCTTTTACTGGCATACTTTCTGTATCAACAATATATTTTATTTCCATATTAGTATTATATCATAAAAATTAATAATTTCATATTTATTACAATTAAAAAAGAGCAACATTTGTTGCTCTAAAGTGTTATTGTTTCTTGTATTCTTCAATAATTTTTTTAATTAAATTTTCTGGAACATCATCGAATCTTAAGAATTTTCTAGAAAATCTTCCACTAGCTTGGGTCATAGCTTTAAGTTCAGTAGTATATTTAATAATTTCACTTTCAGGTACTTCAGCAGATACTTTTACTTTTCCACCTTCAAGATCTTCAGTTCCTAATATACGTCCACGTCTCTTATTCATGTCACCCATAACAGCTCCAAGATATTCAGACTTAACAATTACTTCAACTTCCATAATTGGTTCAAGAATTGTAGGTCGAACTTTTTCACAAGCTGCCTTGAATGCAAGTCCTGCTGCAAGGACAAATGATAACTCATTAGAATCTACCGCATGATAGCTTCCATCATAAAGAGTTGCTTTAACACCAATAACTGGAAAACCAGCTAAAGGGCCATTTTCTAAAGCTTTAATTAAACCTTTTTCAACAGCTGGGAAGTATCCCTTAGGAACAGATCCACCAAACACTTCTTCTGCAAATTCAAATTCCTTATCAGTTGGTTCAAATCTAATCCAAACATCACCAAATTGACCAGCTCCACCAGATTGTTTTTTATGTCTACCTTGAGCTTCAGCTTTGCCTCTAATAGTTTCACGATAAACAATTTTCGGTTCAGTAATATCAACTTCTACTCTAAACTGATGTTTCAATTTATCAATTATGTAACCAATTTGAGTCATACCTTGACCACCAATTAATAATTGCGCAGTTTCTGGATTTCTCTTAGTTTCAAATGTTTCATCCTCAAGTGATAAACGTTGTAATGCTGAAGATATTTTTTCTTCATCTTGTTTATTTTTTGGTTGAATAGCAACATAAATTGTAGGTGTTGGATGTTCAGTTTTATCAAAAATAATTGGGTTCTTACGATCACAAATAGTACAATTTGTATAAAGTTCAGTTAATTTTGCAACTGCAACTATATCTCCAGCATATGCCACTTCCATAGGTATTTGTGTTTTACCCATTAAAGTAAACATTTGTGGAACCTTAACAATCTTCTCTTCATTTGCAATCATAATCTCTTGACCAACTCTTATAGTTCCAGAGTAGATTTTAAAGAAGTTTATAGATCCTACAAATGGGTCAACAATTGTTTTGAATACAAATGCTGATAATGGTTCATCACAATTTGTTTCTCTAACTATTTCTTTACCATTTTTATCTTTACCAGCCATAGCTTTTAAGTCTACAGGTGAAGGCATAAAGTCAACAACCATATCAAGTAAAGTCTCTACACCGATGTCTTTTATTGCTGAAGAAACTAATACTGGAAAAATGTCTCCACTAATAGTTCCCGTTCTTAAACCATTTTTAATTTCATCATGGCTAAGTTCACCTTCAGAAAAATATTTATCTAATAATTCTTCACTTGTTTCAGCAACAGCTTCTTGAATTTGAGCATATAATTCCTCAATTTTATCCATTTTATCAGGGTAGATTTCTCCATGGACTATCTTACCATCTTCAAAAATAGTTGCATTTTGATCTATTACATTTGCAAAACCATCAAATTTTTCACTCTTACCTAATGGCCAACAAAATGGTACAGCACGTTTACCTAATTTTTCACGAATACTTTCAAGTAAGGGTTCAAATTTAATATTTTCTTTATCCATCTTATTTACAAGTATCAATGTTGGAATATTTCGTTTTCTAAGTTCTTCCCATGATCTTTCAGTTCCAACTTCAACACCTTTAGAAGCATCAATTACTAGTATTGCTCCCTTAACAACAGATAAAACGTTTTCAATTTCACCTATAAATTCTTCATTCCCCGGAGTGTCTAAAAAGTTAATCTTGTGATCTTTCCATTCAACCGGTATTAAACTGGATGATAATGTTGTCATTCTTGCTTGCTCTTCAGGTGTGTAATCACTAACAGTGTTCTTTCTTTCGACTTCTCCCTTTTTATCAATGGCACCACCAATAAATAGTAAAGCTTCTGATAAAGAAGTTTTACCACTACCTAAGTGGCCCAAGATAGCTACATTTCTAATCGCATTTGCATGATATTCTTTCATTTACAATCCTCCTCTGGTAACGATTTCATAAGTATATTATACTACACTTTAAATTTAATTGCACGCTATTTTTATTTTTTTTGCATATATATACTAATAGAAGCAAAATAAAAGTATTGCCCTAAGCAATACTTTATAAATACACTATAAATGAAATCTTCTTTTTAACTCATCCTTGGTTGCACGGTCTGCAAATATAATCATACCTAATGTTGTTATACTTGATACACCAGCTGCAGTTATACTTGGCCACAAAACATTTATGATTTGGGTTAAATATAAAATCAATGGAACAAAGCCAATAATAATTGATAGTAACAAATAGAACAAGTAGTCAGAATATAACATTTTTTTACTAAAAATTAGTATAACAATCGATAGTGTTGTTGCAACACATATGAAAGGGATTATATAATCTAAAGCCCAATTGCCTGTATTTGAGATTTCCTCAATACCATAGACAGTTAAAGATAAAGCAATCATCTGAACCAACAATCTTGAAGCAACATTTCTTTTGCTCTTTATTGTGGATCTCCATAATATCCAGGCATAAACAACGCCAATTACAACATATAGACTCCAGGAAACCCCATCATAGGTTAAGAAATTAATCAGTAGAACTGTTGCCATTACAGTAACGGAAATAAAAAGCAATATTCTTAAAAATAAATCTATTTTCTTTGCTTCATTAACATAAGTTGGATATATTTGAGTAAACTCTTCTTTATCTGGGTTTTCTAAAAATTGACCACATAAAGGGCAAGTTTTTCTTATTGTGTTAACTTCTACTTTACATTTTGAACATTTTTTCATATCACACCTCTAACTCATTACTTTCAATAGTAATGTTCAAACCTTCATTAGATAGAAATCTAAAGAAGTACTTTTGAATACTTCGATCAATCAAGTAACTAGAAAAAGTTATAGCAGCTTTCCCATTAAAAGAAATAACTCCCAAATTTATAGGTGTGTTCTTACTACATCCCGTCGTAAAAACTACTTTATCAATATGCTTCTTCATTGGTTCTGGCAAGTCAAAAAAACCAATATTAGAAAAACTAAATGAATGAATTTGATCTGCCAATAAATTATATCCTATTTTCATGGCAAATTGCTTAATAAAAACAGGTGCTAAACGAAGAGCAAAATTTCTTTCAGTTCTTACATTTGCAGTAAATCTCATCTGCAACTTTTCTTTTTGTAATTCATCTTTCATGTCAGCTTTTACAATTTCAACAATATCTTCAAAAGTAAGTTCTTTTGAAAAATCAACCATAGTTCTAACATATAAAGAAAAATTTCTAAGTGTTTTAGACGGGAAAAACCTTCTTAAATTAACAGGAATAAACATTGTGTAGGGTTTATTTTTGTTCTCAAAAATATGTCTTCTTCTATAACAACTATATATAACTAAACTAGCTAGCAATTCAGTAATAGTACAACCAAATTTTTTAGAAACACCTTTTAAATCATTAACATCAACCGTTCCGACAATTACTCCCAGCCAATCTCCTTCATACTGTGGAGCATCATATTTAAGTGACTTATATTCTTTTCTAGTGTTTTTTAATTTTGAATTATAATGAACATTAAAGAAATCAGCCATTTCTTCTTTATTCATTTCTATTTCTGTTGTAAGTATCTCTTCACCTTCAAATTGAACATCTCTTAATTTAAGATAATTATAAACAATTGATTTTAAAAACTCCAATGCTCCAGTTCCATCAGTTAATGAATGAAATGTTTCTAAAGCTATTCTTTTACCAAAATAACTTAATCTAAATAAATATCCATTATTATCCTTAGTATAGTTAAACATTCTACATATATTAGGACTTTCTTTTTCAATCATCGGTTTATTATCATTATGCTCAAAATAAAACCAAAATAGACCCTTTTTAAGTTTTACCTTTAAGGTTGGGAATCTATCAATAGACAGTTCAAGTGACTTTTGCAATATTAATGGATCCACTTCATCTTTCATTTCAAAAGAAAGTCTAAAGACATTAGATCTCTTACTATTCGATACGGCAGGGAATATTTTAGCTGCATTATCTAATCTATACCATTTGTTTGCCATTTAAATTACCCCTTCCTCATAATGACCCTCATATAGGCCTTCATTTAAATTATCTTTTAAACCTAAACTGTACTTATTATATATAATATTTATATCTTTTTCAATAGAAAAATCTAATAATATTGAACTTATACCGATTTCTTTGATTTCATCAATTCGATTAATTAAATCAATTGGTTTAGTCTTAAGGATTTTTAAGTTACAATTTCCATCATCTATTAGTGGATACTTGTCATTTTCATCTTGTAAGTAATACTGTTTTTGATAACACAACCTGCAACCCTTTTTACTTAAACCTTCAGATTTATTAATTAAGCAATGCTTAGTAATCATCATCTCTTGATATCCATAGGCCATTAACATCGTATTAGGAATCACATTGTGGATTCTATAATAAGCAGAAATTATATCCTTTATTTCTTCCTTATTGAGTTCTATCGATAAACCTACTACTTTAATACCTAATCCAATAAATAAATTCATTGAATATGAGTTAAAAATATTAGAGTAAGGGCTAAGAATATCATAAGATGAAAAATCAACTAAATCAATAGAATTATCTCTTTTTATTCTTGGACTTAACAAATGTAATGAAGATATATTATTATTGTGTTTTAATAATTCTTTGTCTTCAACAAGAATATCCTTAACATTAAGTTTTATAGCTTGAAGAAGTTGTTCTTCATTTCTAACTTTTACATATATTTTAAACTCATCTTTACTTATGTTATTATTAATTGGCCTATACTCTCCAAATCTAACTAATCTTGGTTTTGATCTTAAATTATCAAGCATCTGTAAAGCCGTTCTTCTTAACTCATTTACTTCACTAACCTGTAAGAAAAAACCTTTTGCTTCATTTACCAAACTCTCAAAATAATAGTTTGAATCATTTGTTTTATTAATTTGATCAGTGAATCTCAAATAATAAGTAGGATTGCTTGAATTGATTACTTTTGTATTAGATTTAACTGAAAATATATTTTTCCCATCATTAATCTCTAAATAAAGATATTCATTATTACAATAAATCTTCCCTTTTATTCCAATTTTTTTCTTAAGTGTTTGATTAATTTTATTAATTAATTTGTTATCAGTAGTTTTTAATACCTCAGAACCCACTTCAACAAGCTTATGAGTTCTAATCTTCACAGTCATTCCCTTAGAAGCAGATTGAACAATCTTATCATTAGAATACATACCATTAATAGTCACTGCATCAACAACATCACCAACAATTCTTATCGAGTCTTGATTATTTAATTCACTCGATAAAGAAATATATGCGTAATTTGAAGTGCTTGAAACAACTTCACCGATTTTTAAGCCAACGTGATTTGGAGTTACAGTATTTGTGATATCATTATTATTAACTTTACTAATAAAACCTCTTGTAAATTCACGGTTATACATTAAAGCGAGATTATTAGTAGTATCCTTATCAAGATTACCATTAATGGCATCCTTATAACTTTTTACAGTTAAACCTACATACTCAGGTCTTTTCATTCGTCCTTCTATTTTTAAAGAAGAAACTCCTGTATCAATTATGTCCTGAATGTCGTTTATAGTCATAAGGTCTTTAGTACTTAGTAAATATCCCTCATCAATTAAACCACCTTCAAAATCAACTAAAGAATAAAACTTTCTACAAGGTTGAGCACATCTTCCCCGATTACCACTTCTTCCACCATTAAAACTAGACATAAAACAGTTTCCTGAATAACTAACACATAATGCCCCATGAATAAATACTTCAATTTCAAGATTATCAATACTAGCAATATCTTTAATTACATCAATATCTAATTCTCTTGATAAAACAATTCTTTTGATTCCTAATTTTTGAAGAAATAATGCTTGTTCTAATGAATGACAATTAATTTGGGTTGAAGCATGGATTGTTAAATCAAGAAATACATCTTTACAATACTTGATTAAACCAAAGTCTTGCATAATAACAGCATCAACATTATTTATATATAAGAAACGAACAAATTCTACTGCTTCATTAAATTCTTTTTCTTTTATAAGTGTATTAACAGTCACATACACCTTAACATCCATGATGTGACAATAATTAATAATATCTACTATTTCATCATTGGTGAAATTTGTTGCATATGCTCTAGCGCCAAAACTTTGCCCACCAAAATAAACAGCATCAGCTCCATTATTTATTGCGCTATATAATGCTTCAAATGATCCAACAGGAGCTAAAATTTCTGGTTTATTTCTCACAAAGCAATTCTCCTTTTCTTATTATATACATTTTATATATATTATATTATACCACATCATCATTAAATTATAAAGGTTAACAAAAAAGATACTAATCAATTAGTATCTTTTATTAAAGAAACCCTACTGCTTGGTTATGTATAATATACCAATAGTTCTTGGGCCACAATGTGTTGATATAACTCCACTTGCCCTAGTTTCAATAATATTATGAATATTTAAATTATCTTTAAGTTCAGAAATTAAGTAATCAGCTTCAGCTTTTGCTAGCGAATGAGTAACCATAACATAATCCTCATCAATATTACCTAAATCGTCTTTAACATAATCTAATAATGCCTCTAAAGCTTTATTAAATTTACCCCTTGGTTTCTTTGTAACTTCCATTTTCCCATCGATAACTCTAATAATCGGTTTAATCTTTAATAATGTTCCAAAAATTTTAGTAGTACCACTACATCTTCCACCCATATGTAAGTATTCTAAAGTGTTTATTGCGAACTGTGTTCTTACTAAAGGGATTATTTTATTAATCTCTTTAATTATTTGTGGAGTATTAAGACCTTGATCTCTTAGCTTTGCAAGCTTTAATAATAATAATCCGATACCACTTGATAAATTTTGTGAATCAATTACATATACATTTTCAAAATCTTGACTAGCAAGATATGCATTTTGGAAAGTTCCAGAAAAATTTGAACCAATTCCCATAAAAATCACATCTTCATCTTGACTATAAGTGCTAAATAATTCAGTGAACTGAACTGGGGGTAATGCTGCTGTTTTTGGTAATGAGTTATACTGTTCAACTTTTTCATATAGTTCTTCAGTTGTAATATCGATCCCATCTCGATAAGATTCATCTCCAAAGGTAACATATAAAGGTAAAACCTTTATATCATGTTTTTGAATTAAGTCATCCGTCAGATCGCTTGTACAATCTGTCACTATATTAATTTTTCTCATAAAACACCTCGAATCATTATAATTATACTATAGTATGTCACAATTATCAAGAATTTAAACAATTATCAATGTCTAAAGCATACTGTAGTAAATCTTCTTTGTCTTTATAAATAATTTCAGAACAATACAGTTCCTTATAATTAATATTTTCTTTAAAGAATGTTTTAAAATCTATATTACCGCTTCCAATTCTAGCATGTTCATCTTTAAAGCCTTTATTATCATTTAAATGTACATGATATAAATCATTTTTTAGAAGTGTTAAGTAGTCACTTATTGTAAACTGACTAACATTAGCATGTCCAGTATCTAGTATAAATTTTAAATTGTCCATTCCAACTGCATCAATAATATATCTAATTTCTTTAGGACTATATCCAAGTTCATTATTTGATGGCATATTCTCAATCATAATAAATATATCTTTGTCATAAAGTGTTAGTTCTTTTAATATTTCTATAATTCTCATAATGTCTTCAGAGCGATTATTAGTTGCATATCCTAAGTGAAGAGTAAACTTCTTAGCTTTTAAACTCTTACCATAATCTATGCTGTCTTTTATCCGAGAAATAATAATTCCATCCTCATTTATTAATAAATTATTGTTTTTTCCAAAAGGTAAATGAAGTACAACCTCAGGATTATATTCTAATAAACTTTTAATCGAATTAGTATAAACCATTTTGGCTTCATCATCTCGATCGTAGGGATAAAATATCTCAATGGCTTGATATATATTATTAACTAATAATTCTTTGTATGAATTAATCTCTTCCGCTGTTCGAAATTGATTAATTGTAAAAGCTTTTTTAACCATAAATTCTATTTGCTGTAAACAATTCTCCTTTTGCTGTTATTTCTCTTACATAATCAATTAAATAATCTCTTAATATCTCATTGTTATCAACTACATTAGTACCCTTATTTAAATCATATTTTGGATTATCAAATAAATAGTCGATGGTTGCAACTCTTATTACTGTATTTGGGTCTAGTGTATCTTCTCCGATTGTTAAATACCCACCTCTTAGTGAAGCATTACTACTAACTTGAACTCCAGCATTAGCTACAGTAGCAAGATTTTCTACAGTCATATCAGCAACTTTTACTACATTATCAAAAGGCATTATTTCCCAAACTTTACCAAATGTAATTGCTTGGCCATCTAGTATCGGAAATGCATCTGCTCTAATACCTCCAGTATTAATAATTGCTACATCTGCATCGGTATAGTATTTTAAAACATCAGCAGCCCATCTTTGAGCATCTACATTACTTATTCTTTTACCACTAGTTCCAATTACTTCATCAATTATAGGTCCAAACTCTTCATAATATTCATCAATTATAGCATTTAACTTAACGTTTTCTGAAGATAAAGTAGAAGAAACTCGAACATTATAGCTTGATCCATTAACAACTTTACTATTTTCATTTAATTCTAAAGTGATTTTACCAATAAATTTTCCACTTGAAGACGATTGAACATACGGCATCATTATCCCATCTGCTCCTAATATCTCACCATGGTAGTTATTATGAGTATGACCATTAAAAACTGCATCAATTTGTTCATCACCAGTTAAGTCAGCAATATTTTGGTTAATGCTTGTTGTATCATCATGAACACTTAATATAACAATAGTACAATCAAGTTCATTCCTTAGTATCTTAGCATATTCTTTTATAATAGGTAATTCTTGTTGAAACTCATACGGTTCTACAATTGATGGAGAGATTGAATCTGTTAATTTACTTCCAATCAAACCAATAATCCCAATTTTAAGTCCACCCTTTTCAACAACAGTATAAGGATCTGCCCAATTAACTAGCTTACTATCCTCTTTAGTAAAAATGTTTGCTGAAAGAAATGGGAAGTTTGCTCTTTCCTTTAATTCAATAAGTTTATCAATACCCCAATCAAATTCATGATTTCCAATTGTCATTGCATCAAATCCTATTTCATTCATCAAATCCACAACAATTTCTCCTTCTGTAAGATTAGAAAAAGCAGTCCCTTGAAACATATCCCCTGATGCGACTACAACTGTCCTGTCAGGTCTTTTATTCTTTTCTTCAATAATATAGTTTCCTATCTTACTAATCCCACCATTGTCATCATAAATACGCCCATGAAAATCATTTAATGCAAAAATAGTTAATGTATTAGATTCCTTCTTTGCACCACATCCTGATATTACAAACATTAATAATATTATGAGTAAAATTTTTTTCATATATAACTCCTTGTTTTTAGTAATCCTATTATAGCATAAATTTATATGTTTTGCATTATAAATAGAAAAAAGTGCCTTAGGCACTAATCTCTTGGGCGATATGAATCGCGTTTTTTTCTTTCATTTGTATTTAGTATTTTCTTTCTAAGTCTTATACTTCTTGGAGTAACTTCTACTAACTCATCTTCATTAATATATTCTAAACATGACTCTAAAGACATAACTTTAGGTCTTTTTAACACAACAGTTGTATCTTTTGATGAAGATCTCTGGTTAGTCATTTGTTTAGCTTTAATTACATTTACAGCTAAATCATCTTCTTTATTACATTCACCAACAATTTGACCTTCATAAACTGGTTCATTCGGTTCAACAAAGAAGACTCCACGATCTTCCATACCACCAAGTGCATATGCAGTTGTCTTACCTTCACTAATTGAAACTAATACTCCTAATTTACGGGCACCTGCATCTGAGTGATCTAATTTACGATATTCCAAGAATTGATGTGATAAACTTCCATATCCTTTTGTAGTAGTCATAAAATCTGTAGTTAAACCAATTAAACCACGAGAAGGAATTGTATAAATCAATCTAGTTTGAGTAATATCTGTAATCATATTTTCTAAGATACCACCACGTCTACCAAGTAATTCAATAACAGAACCAATACTCTCATTAGGAGCATCAATTTGAGCAAACTCAAATGGTTCTTGTAAAACTCCATCAATTTCTTTTACAATTGGTCTTGGTTTAGCAACTTGGAATTCATATCCTTCACGACGCATATTCTCAATTAAGATTCCTAAGTGAAGTTCACCACGTCCGGCGACCATCCACTCATCACCCTTACCAACACGATTAACCTTTAAACTAACATCTTTTTGAATCTCACGATACAAACGATCATCAATTTTTGTTGAAGTGACAAACTTACCTTCACGACCTGCAAAAGGTGAGGTGTTTGTAGAAAATAACATTTCTACAGTCGGTTCACTAACCTTAATTACTGGCAAAGCTTCTTCTTGCCCAACTGTACAAATTGTTTCTCCAACATAAATGTCAGCTAAACCAGCAATTGCTACAATATCACCAGCACTGGCCTCTTCAACTTCCGTACGATGTAACCCCAAAAAACTAAATAATTTTTGAATTCTAAATTGTTTAATTGTTCCATCAACTCGCATACAAGATACAAATTCATTTTGACGAATTGTACCTCTTTTAATACGGCCAACTGCCATTCTACCAACATAATCATTATAATCTAGTAAAGCACCTTGAAACTGAAGTGGTCCATCCACATTAACTTCAGGTCCAGGAACTTCAGAAATAATCAAATCTAGTAATGGATTCATTGTTGGCTCTTGGGTAGTAATGTCGCTTGATAATGAACTAGTACCTCTTAAAGCACTAACATATGCCACTTTAAAATCAGCTTGATCATCAGTTGCTCCTAGTTCAATAAACAAATCCAAAACTTCATCAATAACTTCATCAGGTCTTGCACTATCTTTATCAATTTTATTAATTACTACAATTGGTTTTAATTTATTTTCAAGAGCTTGTTTTAAAACAAATCTTGTTTGTGGCATTGCCCCTTCATAAGCATCAACAACTAAAACCACCCCATCTACCATAGTCATAATTCTTTCAACTTCACCACTGAAGTCGGCATGTCCTGGTGTATCTAGGATATTTATTTTGTGATCTTTATATAAAATAGCTGTGTTTTTAGCAAGAATCGTAATTCCTCTTTCTTTTTCAATGGCATTTGAATCCATTGCTCGTTCTTCAAGAACTTCACGATCTGCTAAAGTTTGTGACTTTTTTAATAACTGATCGACTAGTGTTGTTTTACCATGATCTACATGGGCAATAATTGCGATATTTCTAATATTCATTTTTTCTCCTAAAATCTAATTTCAATCATTTCTAATTCCTTATAAAATGATTTTTCATGGCTAACTAAGATAACCGTTCCCGGATATTCTTTAATTGCCTTTAATAAACTACTTTTTGCTGCTTTATCTAAATGGTTAGTTGGTTCATCAAGGATCAATAGATTCGATCTTTCTAAACTCATTCTTGCAAATCTAACCTTTGCATTCTCTCCACCACTTAAAGTTGACATCGGTTTAACAACTAACTCACCAGTAATATTAAACCTTGCTAAAATATTTCTAATTTCAAAATTATCCATTTTTGGATAATTCACTCTAAAATAATCTAATGCATTAATATCATCAGAATATTCTTCTTGTTTAAAGTAACTAATATCATTATACTGTGATACTTTAATATGCCCACTTATAGCGGGGATTACTCCCAAAACAGTATTAATAAATGTTGTCTTACCAACACCATTTTTCCCTATAATTACATACTTCTTTCCAAATTCAAAATTTAAACTAATCCCACTTAAAATAACACTGTCATAACCAATACTTAAATTTTTAACAGAAATGCTATCTACATTAAATGTTTTAGTAAACTTAAAATCAAATATAACTTTTTTATCTTTTTGCGGTTTTTCCAATACTTCAATTTTTTCAAGCATTTTTCTACGACTTTGTGCTCTTTTAGTTGTTGTTGCTCGAACAATATTGGCATTAATAAATTCTTCTGTCTTCTTAATGAATTTTTGCTGTTTATCATACTCTTTTTCATATGTAGCATCATTCATTGTTTTTTGACGAACATAATCATCATAATTGCCTTTATATTTAATCGCCTTCTTATTATCAATTGCAACAATAATATTACACACCGCATTTAAGAATTCATTATTATGACTAATTACTATAAATGCATTTTTATAAGCATTTAAATATTTCTTCAACCATTCAACATGAACGATATCAAGAAAGTTAGTAGGTTCATCTAAAAGTAATACATCTTTTTCTTCAAGTAACATTTTTCCTAAAAACACTTTAGCTCTTTGACCACCACTTAAATTTTTAAGTAGTCTGTTTTCTGAAATATCTATACCTAAACCATTAATAATATTACCTATTTTTGATTTAATCATATAAAAGTCTTTTTCTTCTAACAAATTTTGAATATAATCGGTTTTACGTAAAACATTATCATATTCACCAGGATCAATGTAAGCCATACTTTCATATAAAGAATTCATTTCTTCTTCTTTATTAAATAACTCTTCATACACATTATATAAGTATTCTTTGATTGTTAAATCATCATGTACAATTAAGTTTTGATCTAAATATGAAAATGTATAATTTTTATCCCAAAGAATTTCACCATAATCAGGTGAAAGTTTATGAGCTATTAAATTCATTAATGTGGACTTTCCACAACCATTTCTACCTATAAGACCAACATGTTCTCCATTTAATAATCTAATATCTAAATCATTATATAACTGTTCGCTTCCATAGGTAAATCTTAAATTTTTTATTTCTAACATACTCTTTACCCAAAAAAAATGCTTATAAATAAGCATTTTTTACCTACTTAATAAATATTATACTTAATTATACTTTGTAATTATTCTATAAACAATGAAAACACGTTTTCATTTTCTTTTTTTTCTCTTATTCTTATAAGTTCTCTTCTCTTTAACCTTAGTTGTATACTGAATTAAAAATAAAGCACCAATGATTGATAATAAAATGGATATTACTACAATTACCCAAAATCCTGAAGAATCATTTTCAAAAGGAATACCAACATTCATTCCAAAGAAACTAGCTATTAAGGTTGGTATTGTAAGAACAATCGTAACTACAGTTAGTGTTTTCATTACCGTGTTTACATTATTTGAAATAACAGATGCGAATGCATCCATAGTCCCATTTAAGATATCCCTATGAATATTACACATTTCCATAGCTTGTCTTGACTCAATAATTGCATCTTCAATTAAGTCAACATCATCTTCATATTGTTTGAAGGCTTCTAATCTTTTAATCTTTTCTAAAACTAAGTTATCGGCATTAATACCGGTTGATAAATATACTAAAGATTTACCTAAATTCATTAATTCAAATAATTCCTTATTCTTCATTGACTTATGTAATCTCGTTTGAACAAAATCACTATCCCTATCTAATTGCTTCAAATGCGTTACAAATAATGATGCATTCTTATATAGTATCTGAATAGTTAATTTAATGTGTTTATTAGTACCAAAATTCCTCATTAACCTATTAGTAACGTAGAACTCCAAAGCTTTCTCTTTTAAACATGTAGTAATATAGAAATTATCATTAAAAATAATACCAAAAGGAGTTGTGTAATAACGGTGAATATCCGGGTAATCTTCATCCCTAGTTAGTACTGGCATATCGACTACGATTAAATATACATCTTCGTCAATATCAATGTGGGAACGTTCTTCTTCATCTAGGGTAGTTCTAATCATTTCTTCAGGAATACTTGTAATCTTTGTAACTCTTAATATTTCTTCTTCTGTAGGATTAGTTAAATGAATCCAAGATTTACGAATGATTTTGCTATAAATGTCGATA
>JBAYTC010000015.1:0-26650 GCA_041675825.1 Bacilli bacterium
CCCTTAGCCTATTGGTTAAGGGATTTTAAATAATCAAGTCGGAACTATATTGTATATTAAGTTCATTATAGTACTTATCCTCTAAAGGAATCCATTCTTGAATATATCTTTCATAATTATCTCTAAGCTGAAGTCTTTCTAATCTAAGTTTCAAAGGTGTGTCAATAAACATTGCTTTATCAATCAAATCTTTAAAAAACGGATGTGAACTATAAACTCCTTCAAGGATAATAATCTTTTTATTATTAAATGGAATTTTGTAGTATTCTTGTTTTTTGCAGTCAAAAATCTTTATACTTTTAGGATTATTATTTTTTATATTAATTAGAGTATCTCTTACAAGTTTGTAATCAATATTTCCACCAATTTCATTTAATCTGTCTTTTGTTTTTCTTGAGTTTGGTAAGAAAAAATTATCCATGTGAAGAACTGTAATATCTAAGTGTTTAGACAATCTATCAGCAAGATAACTCTTACCACTTCCACACTTTCCTTCTAAACTAATGATACATCTGCAATCCTGATTAACAATAAAATTATAAGCTTGAATATATCGCATTTCACTAGTAATATAGTCTTTATGAATTAAACGATAGTTTGGTTTGTAGTTTAATTTATATGTATCGCTATGAGATAAATTCATATCTTTATCAATGTTATATTCTTTTAATAACTCTTCATATAGGCTATCATCTTTTTTTATATTATTAGATGATAATATAAATGAATTCAATAAGTAATTAATTGAAAAATAGTATTTAAGATATGTTCGTAAACTTATTCTAGCAAAATCGCCAACATAATCATATAGATCCTGGTTAAAACTATCCAAAAAATTAATTTCGTTTAGTAAAAATGTATTTACTTTAGAAATGTCATTAATCATATGAGCATTTCCATAGGCTATTTGATAAATTAATTTATGAATGTCTTGTTTTTGAATCAATGGATATTTAATTTTATGCCATTCTATAATATTCATAATCATCACCTTTTCTATTATTTTATCATAAATTATAAATTTTTTCAAATTATTATATAAGGTTTGTGGTATAATATAAAAAATGGAGGTAATTATGAATAAAAATATAGATAAAATCGTTATGGGTGGGTTATTTATTGCTATTGGTGCGATTCTCCCTCAATTATTTCACATTGCTCAATTAGGCACTGTTGTATCACCAATGCATTTCCCTGTAATTTTAGGGGGATTAATTCTTGGATTAAAATATGGGTTTGCTGTTGGTGTATTAACACCATTAGTAACTGCACTTATCTTTGGTAAGCCACCCCTATTTCCTGCTGGGTTTGCCATGGCACTAGAATTGGGAGTATATGGATTTATAGCTGGTTTAATTAATACAAATTTTAAATTTTCTAAAAACATATATATTAATTTATATGCTATTTTAATATCTGCAATGTTGCTTGGAAGAATTGTTGCTATTCTTACAAATTCGGTATTTTACTTGGTTGGATCTAGTGATGATAATTTTATGGAATTTTTAGCAACTTTATTTGTTACTGGTCTTCCAGGGATAGTCTTACAAGTACTAATGATTCCTCCACTTTATTTAAGAATTAAAAGTATTAAGCCATAATTAATTATCCACCTATCTAGGTGGATTGTTTTTTTTCTTGCTGTGGTATATTTCATATGGTATAATAACTATTAAAGGTGGTATATATGAGCAAAGATTATAGTAAATATTTTGCACCTTCAATCAAGGATGCAAGAAAGAGATTACAAAAAACGACAAATACTATTGCCTATAACTTAGATGAAGAGTTAATAGGTATTGGTATTGATAAAACATATTCAATTAAAACTTATGGTTGTCAGGGCAATTTGGCTGACAGTGAAAAGATAGCCGGGATAATGGAAGAATTAGGTTATACACTAAGTGATGATGAGAATGATGCGGATGTTATATTTTTTAATACCTGTGCAATTAGAGATAACGCTGAACAGAGAGTGTTTGGTGAACTTGGAAGAATTAAGAGTATTAAAACAGAACGACCTAACTCATTAATAGTCTTATGTGGATGTATGCCACAAGAAGAAGCTACAGTGGAAAAGGTTAGAAAAACTTATGATCAAGTCGATATAATGTTTGGAACCCATAATATTCATAAGCTTCCAGAGTATTTAAAAGAAGCATATCTTACAAAAGAAAAAATTATTGAAGTTATGAGTTTCGAAGGTGATATCATCGAGAATGTTCCAATGAAAAGAGCTCATAATGTAAAGGCATGGGTTAATATCATGTATGGTTGCGATGAGTTTTGTACTTATTGTATCGTTCCTTATACAAGAGGAAAGGAGCGAAGCAGAAGTCCAGAGGATATCATTAGGGAAGTTAAGGATTTAGCAAATAAAGGCTATATGGAAGTTACGCTTTTAGGTCAAAATGTAAATGCATATGGTAAGGACTTTACTGATAGTAATTATTCATTTGCTGATTTGCTTAATGATTTAAATAAAGTTGATATTCCTAGGATAAGATTTACAACCTCTCATCCAAGAGATTTAGATACAGCTACAATTCTAGCGATGGCAAAGGGTGGAAATATTATGCCACACCTTCACTTACCTGTTCAATCTGGTAGTAATACAGTACTGAAGAGAATGAATAGAAAATACACTAAAGAATCATATATCGATAAAATAAATGAGTTAAAAAAACATGTTCCTGATATTTCAATTACTACAGATATTATCGTGGGTTTTCCTGGTGAAACGGATGATGATTTTGAAGAAACATTGAATTTAGTTAAAGAAGTAGATTACGAAGGAGCATTTACATTTATTTTCTCTCCTAGAGAAGGTACTCCTGCAAGTAAATTTGAAGATAACACTCCAAATGATGTTAAAAAGCAAAGACTTCAAACATTGAATAAACTAGTTAATGAGGGGTATGCTAAAGGTAATAAGCGATTTGAAGGAAGAGTTGTTGAAGTGTTGGTTGATGGCGTGAGTTCAAAGAATGAAGCTATTCTTACTGGATATACAAGCCATAATAAAGTAGTTAATTTTGAAGGAACTAAAAATTTAATTGGAAAAATTGTAGAAGTAAAAATTGAGAAAGCTTACTCTTGGCATTTAAAAGGAAGCTTAGTATAAAAAAAGCGTTAATCTAATGATTAACGTTTTTAATTTTTGTTACCTAAAACAATTCTACCGATAAGTGGTCTTTTTGTTTTGGAAATTGCATCTACTGGGCAGACTTCACTACAACACCAGCATCTAATACAAATAGTTGATTTAATTTTAGGAAAATCACCAGGTTTAATAGTAATAGCATGTGGCGGACATATTTTAGCACATTCACCGCATTTTATGCATTTATCATAATCGAATTTGGGATGTTCAAGTATAATATTTCTAAAACCTTTTATCTTAATTAGCCTTAAACCGAAAATACTTAAGGAATCTTTAGGGGCAATGAATTTCAGATCTTTGAAATCATCTAATGAATCACCTTTAATAGTGATTTTATTAATATCACCCACTCCTAAGTTTCGTTCATTTGCAATAGTATTTAAGAATTGTTGTTTATAATCCAATCCAGCAATTTCCACAGCAACCCTATCTAAACTAATAGCATCAGATGAAGCGATTATTACATTGGATTGTTTTGGCTTTCCTGAGGTTCCGGGACCCTCTCCTTCAAGACCAAGTATACCATCACAAATATTTATTATTTTTTTGTCTTTATAACTTTCAAGTATAGCACTATATAAATCATTTATAGCATGCCCGAATTGTAATGGATTTGATGCTTTAACATGCCATGCAGCTTTTTTTAATCCGTAAATGAAACCAAACAAGTTTTTTTGGGCTATAGTCATGTAAGTTAGCGCATGGGTTTTAAGCTTTGGAAGATTAATCATCATATCAACATCAATCATTTCTTTTGATACGTTAAAACTTTGGTAAATTCTATAATTTTCACTAGTTATACTTGTTTCTTCTTTACCATTTAGGATTGTCACTTTTTCTTCAACAAGCACATCATAGATACCATTTTTCTTCAATGAGTATATTAAATCTTTAGTGGCTGGATTATCACCCACAATTATATTGTTAGTTTTCTCTTTAACGATTTGAATCACCGATTGTACAAATAAAGGGTGGGTTGTTATCCCAAGATCTTGATGAAAAGCCCCTAAGCAATTGAGTTTAATAAAAACTTTTGAATTTTCTTTAATGTTTTTATATTCATCAATAAGTAGAAGTGCCTCTTTAATTTTGGGTTTTAGTATATTGATATCATAGGTATCACATTTTAAGACTGATACTAGCATACTTAATCTTCCAAGTGTTGTTTCATTTTTTCAAATGTTTCTTCACTTATCACATGTTCAATTCTACAAGCATCCATTTCAGCGTGTTCTTCAGACACACCTAAATGTTCCCTTAAAAATCTAGTTAAAGTCAAATGTCTTTCAAGGATTTTCTTGGCCCTATTTAGACCTTCTTTGGTAAGTTCGATTGAACCATTTTCATCAAAGATAATGTAATTGGCTTTTTTTAGAATGCTCATTGCTCTACTTACACTTGGTTTAGATACACCTAAATGATTTGCAACATCAATAGAGCGTACAATTTTATTATTTTCTTTAAGCATTAAAATTGTTTCTAAATAATTTTCACCAGATTCGTATAACTTCATAAACATCACCTCATAACAATATTATATTATAAAAAGTGTGTTTTGTATACAAGAAAATTATTGCAAGCTATTATTTGTAAATCTATTAAATTATTAAGGTATAATATTAATTCTAAAAATAGTTATAACTTTTTTTAAAAAAGATTAATATTTAATACAATATGTTCAAATTATAAGAAGGGTTGAATAAAATCTTTTAAAATGTTATAATTAAACAAGAGATTTTAAAAGGTGAAATTATGGATTGTATTATTTGTGGAAATAAACTTAATAATGATGTATGCAATATATGTGGTTATTCAAACTACAATAAGACAAGATTTTTATCGAAATTTATTAAGACTAAAACGGCCAATATAGAATATTCTGAAGAAATAATTCAGGTGAATAATTTTTTTAGAGAAATTCATAATTTATCTAAATCAGAAAAATATATTTCCAGAAAAGAATCACTTTATAATATTAACAATGGCGTATATGAATACTTTATTAAATTAATAAAAAGCAATGATTTAGATGCATATTGCAAGAAGTACCATTATCATCCTTCAAACATAAAATTATTTATTAAAAAACATAGAGAATATAATGAAATATTGGATTCTTTTAATCAACAATTTGTTGAAAGAGAACTAATAAACAAAAAGGAATATTTCGATAATATCCTGAAAGCCTGCGATCCTAATATTCTTTTAGACGAAGAACAACGAATAGCTATTTTAACTGATGAGGATTATAATTTAGTTATAGCGGGAGCAGGTGCAGGAAAAACGACTACAGTTGCTGGCAAAGTAAAATACTTAGTGGATCAGTTAAATATAGACCCAAAACATATTTTGATTGTATCATTTACCAATAAAGCTGTTAATGAATTAAAAAGTAGAATTAATAAACAGTTGAAAATTGATTGTCCAATTGCTACTTTTCATTCGATTGGTAGAGCAATAACACTTAAAGATGACTCACAATTGAAACAAGGAATAATATCAGATAGTTATTGGATAATAAATAACTTCTTAACTAATACTGCAATTAATGATACTGAATTGCTTAAAAAGATTGTTATGCTGTTTGGATATTATTTAGATATTCCAGAAGATATAATCAAAGATTTAAATTTAGAAGAGTATTTTGATCTGAAGGATAACAAGTATTATACTACTATAAGAAGCGATGTTTCTGAATACAATCAAGTAATTATTGATTCAAGGACAAAAGAGAAAAAAACAATTAATAATGAGATTTTAAAATCATTTCAAGAAGTTCAAATTGCTAATTTTTTATACTTGAACAATATTGATTATGAATATGAAAAACCATATAAATACAGGATACCAAACGCGAAAAAGATTTACACACCTGATTTTTATATTAGACAAGGAAATTTAGAGTGTTATATAGAACACTTTGGAGTGACTGAGAACTTAAAAAATAATAGGTATGATGAAGAAACTTTGAAAAAGTATGTAGATAGCATGGAATATAAAGTTTTTCATCATAAAAAGTTTAATACTAATTTAATAACTACATTTTCTTCATATAATGATAAAAGAGAATTGCTAGACCATTTAAAAGAAGAATTATTGAATAATGGTTTTGTCTTACAACCTAGAGATGATAAAACGGTTTATCAAAAATTGATAAGTTCTACGTCTAATCGTTATTTTTTCAAACTGTCATTTTTAGCACAGAGGTTTATTCACAATTTTAAAGCAAAAGGATATGATGAAGGTGATTTTTCCCTTTTAAAATCAAGAACTAATAACCCGAGAAACCTACTATTTATAGACATAATTGAAAGAGTCTATTTGAATTATCAGAGCGTTCTAAAAAGTAAAAACTCTGTTGACTTTGAAGATATGATTAATGAATCCTCGAAATTACTAAACGAAGTTGAAGGTATGGGAAATAAATTGCCATTTAAGTATGTGATTGTTGATGAGTATCAAGATATTTCTAGGCAGCGTTTTAATCTAGTTAAAGCATTAAATGAAGTTACAAATGCAAAAATTATTGCTGTTGGTGATGATTGGCAATCAATTTATGCATTCAGTGGTGCAGAAGTATCACTTTTCACAAAGTTTTCTGAAGAATTTGGATATTGCAAAGAGTTAAAAATTTCTAAGACATATAGAAATTCTCAAGAATTAATAAACGTAGCGGGAAATTTTATCCAAAAAAACAGTTCACAAATAAAAAAATCTCTTAAGTCTGATAAGAATATAGATAATCCAGTGGTAATATATACTTATTCTGATGACTATTATAAGAATAAAGTTAAGGGATATAAAGGTGTAAGACTTGAATTAGCAGAAAAACTTGAAGAAGCTTTAGGTCACTTAATAAAATGGCATTCTGGTAATACCATTAATATTTTACTTATCGGTAGATATGGTTTTGATGATATACATTTGATTGAATCGGATTTATTTCACATTGAGCAGTCAGGAAAGCATAAATATATTGTATGTAACAAATACAAGAATTATAAAATGACCTTTTTAACAGCTCATAGTTCTAAAGGATTGACATTTGATGAGGTTTTTATTATTAATGCACAAAATTCTGTTTATGGATTTCCATCTCAGATTGAAGATGATCCGATTATAAAAATGGTTACAGTAAACGATAATTCATATGATTTTGCTGAAGAGAGAAGACTATTTTATGTAGCGATGACAAGAACAAAAAATCATGTATTTATTCTTGCCCCAACGAATAATCCTTCCAGATTTGTAATCGAACTCCTTAAAGATAATAAAAATATCTTAGTTGTTGGTAAGATTTCATCTGATTTAAAGCAAGTTAGAAAAAACAGAAAATACTGTCCAAAATGTGGTTATCCATTACAGTTAAAATATAATAGCGCTTATGGATTGAAATTATATATATGCACAAATGAACCAGAAGTTTGTGATTTTATGAGCAATGATTTAAGAAGCATCGGTAATATTCACCTTTGTGATAAGTGTGATGGGTATATGATTATTAAAAAGATTACTGATAAAAATAATTTTTTCTACGGATGTACTAATTACAAAAAAAATGGTAGTGGGTGTAATAATACAGAAAATATAATAGTAGATGAAAATTAGATATAGTTTTTATAGGAGTCATATATATCGTTTGATAATATTTATGGCTCTTTTTTTAATGTTTGAAAAACGATCACTTTGCAAAAACGTTTTTTTATTCTGTGTCAAGAAATATGCTTTAAAATGATTGACTTTTATCAAAAAAATAGTATAATTTAAATTAGTTAGCGCCTGCTAACCCATGAAGATATATAAAATCTGGAGGGCATATATGAATTTAAGGAAGGCTAAGATAGGGCAAGCAGTAAAAGTTGTTTCTTTAGAAGCCGAAGGGTCTTTAAGAAGAAGACTAATGGATATGGGGATAACAAAGGGAGTTATTCTTGTAATTAAAAAGGTTGCACCTTTTGGTGATCCTTTGGAAATTACAGTTAGAGGATATGAGCTTTCCATTCGTAAGTCAGATGCAGAAAAAATTCTTGTTGAGGCGGTAGACAATAATGGATAAAAAAATAAAAATAGGTTTAGTTGGTAATCCTAATTCGGGAAAGACCACTATGTATAATGCCCTAACTGGGAGTAATCAGTATGTAGGGAACTGGCCAGGAGTTACTGTAGAAAAAAAAGAAGCACGCTTAAAAAAACATAAAGATGCAATACTCACTGATTTACCAGGTATATATTCACTATCAACTTTTACAATTGAAGAAATTGTTACAAGAGACTTTTTGCTTGATGATGAAGTTGATGTTATTATTAATATCGTTGATGCAACTAATATCGAAAGAAATCTTTATTTAACAACACAATTATTAGAAATTGGAAAACCAATTATTATTGCTTTAAATCTAATTGATGTAGCTACTAAAAGAAATGACTTTATTAATGTAGATAAATTATCCACTTTATTAGGGGTTCCAGTAGTAGTTGCCTCCGCTCTTAAAAATCAAGGGTTGAGTGAAATCATTGACAAAGCAATTGAATTAGCAGAAGATAAGAAAACTCCTAAAGTGTTAAAATATTCACTTAGAACTGCTAAGGCTATTGAAGATATAAAAGAGTTAATAGAATCAGACAGTCAATTTGAAGGTATTCATTTACTAGATAAAGATCAATTATTGATTGAGAAATATAATCTAAAAGAAAATGAGAAATACATAAATATTATCAAAAAATATGAAAATGATAAAATGACCGATTCTGAAACGGCTATTGTTGAGGAAAGGTATGATATAATTGAAAAAATTGTAAAAGAAACTGTTAAAAAGAATTTAGGAAAAAAATCAACTACAGAAAAAATAGACAAGATTATTACTAATAGATTTTTAGCTTTACCAATTTTTATTTTAATTATGTTTATTGTATATTACATATCTATTACTACAATCGGCGATATGACCATTGGATTGATGGAATATTTAATTGGCGATTTACTAGGTGGTGGAGTAGATAATCTATTTAAAAACTGGGGTGTTGCTAGTTGGGTTAATAGTTTAGTAGTAGATGGTATTATTGGTGGAGTTGGTGCAGTTTTAGTTTTTGTTCCTCAACTAGCAATATTGTTTTTATTTCTTTCAGTTTTAGAAGATAGTGGATATATGGCTCGTGTAGCATTTATTATGGATCGTTTATTTAGAAAATTTGGTTTATCTGGTAAATCATTCATACCAATGTTAATAGGTACGGGTTGTAGTGTTCCAGCTATTATGGCTAGTAGAACTATCGAAAATGAAAAAGAGAGAAGAATGACAATTATTCTTACTCCGTTTATACCATGTGGAGCTAAGTTACCTGTTTTCGCATTATTTATTGGTGCATTCTTTGGGCCGTTTGCTTCTGTTTCAATGTATTTGCTAGGAATATTTGTTGCAATAATAAGCGGAATAGTATTAAAGAAATTGAAATATTTTAAAGGCGACCCTACTCCATTTATTATGGAACTACCAGATTATCGTTTACCAAGTGTAAAAAACACATTAAGCCATTTATGGGATAAAGTAAAAGGGTTCTTAATTAAAGCTGGTACTATTATATTTGTTGCAAGTACAATCATTTGGTTCTTACAATCATTCTCGTGGTCAATGCAAATGGTTGATGCTGAAGATAGCATTTTGGCTTCAATTGGAAGGTTTATTGCCCCAATTTTCTCTCCACTAGGATTTGGCAATTGGCAATCAACAGTTGCAGTAATTACAGGGATGCTTGCTAAAGAACAAGTAGTTGCTACATTTGGAGTATTGATGAATGTTGATGTTTCTAGTTTACCTGCTCAAATTTCAACAATATTTACTCCTATTAGCGGTTATTCATTCATGGCGTTTATACTTTTAGCCGCTCCATGCTTAGCAGCAATTGGTGCAACAAAAAAAGAAATGATAACAACTAAGGCAACGATACTTACAGTTTTATTTCAAACAATGGTTGCATATATTGTATCATTAGTAATCTATCAAGTAGGGACATTATTCATTAATAATAAAGGATTAGTAATTACGATTATTATCTGTTTATTAATTCTTAGTGTTGCTATTTATACATTCGTGAATAGTAGGAGAAAAAAGAATGCAGGATCTTCTTGTTCAGGATGTGGATGTAAGTGTTAAAATAACTTCTAAGTTAATCTTAGAAGTTTTTATTTTAGTAAAATTCTTTGTCTTTTCCATATCAATTTTAACGTTTTTATGTTAAAATATAAAAATAGGGGTGTTATTATGAAAAAGATTATTTTAGTTGATGGGAACTCATTAATGTTTAGATCCTATTATGCAACTGCATATACAGGGAACTTAATGCAAAATAAACAAGGTATATATACAAATGCTATTTTTGGTTTTGTAAATATGATGAGCAAAATCATTGAAGAAGAGAAAACAAATATATTTGTTGCTTTTGATGCTGGATCAAAGACTTTTCGTCACAAGCAATTAGATACATACAAGGGTACAAGAAAGAAGTTACCAGATGAATTATTAATGCAAATACCATATATTAAGAAATATTTAGATATACTAAACATTAAACGCTTGGAAATGGATGAGTATGAAGCTGATGATTTGATTGCAACTATGGCAGTTAGAGCTAAAGATGCTGGGTTTGATACTGTAAAAGTAATAACTGGAGATAAAGATTTACTACAACTTGTTGAAGGTAATATTGTTGTTGGTATTACTAGAAAAGGTGTTGGGGAATTAGAGGAGTTTAATCAGGATAATTTCTTTGAAAAAATGGGTTTTTTACCTGATCAAGTACCTGATTATAAAGGATTAGTTGGAGATAGTAGTGATAATCTACCAGGTATTAAAGGGGTAGGAGAAAAAACTGCTATTAAGTTATTATCTGAGTATAAAACCCTAGAAAACATTTTTAGTAATGTTGATCAATTAAAAGGTAAATTACAAGAAACAATCAAAAATGGAATAACTAGTGGTACAGAGTGCAAGATGCTTGCTACTTTAGAATGTAATGTCGAGATGGGTATTAGCTTAGAAGATACAAAAGTTAGAGATTATAATACTGATAGTTTAGTAGCATTTTATAAAGAGTTAGAGTTTGAGACGTTTATTAATAGAATGAACATAAATAATAATGAAGAGATTGTTGAATACAAAATAGTTGATGATAATTCATATGACTTCTCGAAATTGCAAGAATCTACTATTGTTTTAGAATCTTTTGGTACTAACTATTTAAGTTGTGAAATATTAGGCCTTTCTATATATAATAAGAAAGAATCATTATTTGTAACTTTGAATGCTCTTTCGAATAATGAGAGTCTAAAATCATATTTAGAAAGCGACATTCCGAAAAAAACTTTTGATTTAAAGAAGTTATATGTTGTTTTAAGAAGACTAGGGATTAAAATAAGTGGAGTAATATTTGACTTGCTTTTGGGTAGTTATGTAATTAATCCAAGTTATGCAAATGATGACTTTAAAACAGTAGTGAGTTCTTATGGTAGTTTTTTTGTTGATTCTGATGAAAACATATATGGATCAAAATCAAAGGCTTTAGTTCCAGATACTGATGTATATATAAATAATTCCATCAAAAAATGTATTGTTATTAATAGGCTATTTAATACTATCAATGAAAAGTTAGAAGAAAATAATCAAACTAATTTATTTAATATGGAAATAGGTTTATCGATTGTTCTTGGAGACATGGAAATAAAGGGATTGAAAATTGATCGAAATAAATTAACCAATATTGGTGAACAATTCATTATTAAGCAAGAAGAATATACCAATAAAATATATGAACTTGCTGGTGAAAAATTTAATATAAATTCAGTAAAACAACTAGGGGTTATTTTATTTGATAAATTGGGTTTACCAACTGGTAAGAAGAATAAAACCGGATACAGTACAAATGTTGATGTTTTAGAAAAACTTGCTTCAGATTATGAAATTGCAAGATTAATTTTAGAATATAGAACTATTAGTAAGCTTATATCTACATATATAAATGGTTTGTCAGATCTTATGAATGATGAGGGGTTTGTCCATCCATTATATAAGCAAGCTTTAACTGTAACAGGAAGATTATCTAGTGTTGAACCTAATATACAAAATATGCCAATTAGAACGGAAGTGGGTCAAGTTATTCGAGAAATGTTTGTTTCGCGATTTGAAAATGGTAAAATCACGAGTAGTGACTATTCACAAATTGAATTAAGAGTTCTAGCACATATGTCAAATGATGAAAACATGATAAGAATGTTTAATAGTAATATAGATTTTCATAAACAAACGGCTAGTCAAATGTATGATGTTAGTCTTGATGAAGTAACAAAGGAACAAAGAAGAGCAGCAAAAGCAATTAACTTTGGCATTATTTATGGTATGAGTGCTTGGGGATTG
This sequence comes from Bacilli bacterium, assembly GCA_041675825.1. Lineage (GTDB taxonomy): Bacteria > Bacillota_I > Bacilli_A > ML615J-28 > CAG-698 > JAEYQM01. The sequence continues at coordinate 12,571 of JBAYTC010000015.1, forward strand.
AGTGAATCTATAAAAATTGATCCTGTTGAAGCTGCAAAATATATAGATAAATATTTTGATACATTTAAGGCTGTCAAGACATATCTTGATGATACTATAAGTAAGGCTAAGGAACTAGGCTATACTAAAACATTATTTAACCGAATTAGGTTCTTACCGGAAATTAATAGCAGTAATAAAGCTTTAGTTAATTTTGGTGAAAGAACTGCTATGAATTCTCCAATTCAAGGAAGTGCTGCGGATATAATTAAATATGCAATGATTGAAGTTCAGAAGAATATTAAACATATGAAATCTATTATGATTGCTCAAGTACATGATGAGTTAGTGTTTGATGTATATCCTGGTGAAGAAGAAGAATTGAAAAAATTAGTTAAGAGTAGCATGGAAAGTGTAATTAAACTCAAGGTGCCTTTACTTGTTGATGTAAATATTGGAGAAAATTGGCTTAAATCCTAAAAATGTATTCACAAAGAGGGTTGCATTTGCTATAATAAATATAGGAGGATATCTAATATGGATATTATTAACAAACGTAGAAGTGTTAGAAATTTTAAAGATATAGATGTTGAAAGAAGTATAATAGAAAAGTTACTAAGAGCAGGTATGCAATCTCCAAGTGCTAAAAATCAACAGCCTTGGGTATTCTTAGTTATTAAAGATAAGATTAAATTAGAAAAATTAAGTGTTGTTTCAAATTTATTTTTAAAATGTAATACCGCGATTTTCTTATTAATCGATACCGAGAATTTACCTAATCCAGAAATGGCGCCTGCAGATATGGGAGCATGTACTCAAAATATTTTACTTGAATGCGCATCTTTAAACCTAGGTGCTTGTTGGATTGGAACAGCGGGGAGAGAAAACAGAATTAATGTTTTTAGGGAAGTATTAAACATTCCTTCTCGATTTGAGCCCTTTTCTACTATAGTATTAGGGTACCCTCAAAATGAATCTGATAATCATTTTGTTGATAGATATAATCCTAACAAAGTGTTTTATGAGGTGCTTTAAATATGCCTGAACTTCCTGAGGTAGAAACAGTAAAAAACAACTTAAAAGATTTAGTTATGGGTAAAACGATTATTAATGTTGATGTGTTTTATGAAAAAATAATTAAAAACCTCACTAAAGAAGAATTTATTGAAACTTTGAAAGGGCAAAAAATTGTTAACATTGACCGAATAGGTAAACATTTAATTTTTGTTCTTGAGGATTATTATTTAGTATCTCATTTACGAATGGAAGGTAAATACTATCTATCTACTGATGAAAACTTTAATAAGCATGAGCATGTTGTGTTTTATTTTTCTAATAGTAATCTAAGATATCAAGATACGAGAAAATTTGGCACAATGTATTTGTATAGTAAAAATACGAATATTTATCAACAAAAGCCTTTAAATAATGTTGGCTTAGAGCCTTTTGATGAAAAAATGAGTGTTGAGTATTTAAAGGATTCCTATAAAAAAACTACAAGACCGATTAAGACGAGTTTGTTGGATCAGTCGGTAATTGCCGGATTAGGAAATATTTATGTTGATGAAGTGTTATTTCTCTCAAAAATTGCACCAACTAGAAGTACTATTACAATGACTGATGATGATTATAAAAAAATAATTGATTCAAGTATAAAAGTTTTAAATAAAGCTATCAAACTTGGAGGAACAACTATTAAGAGTTTTACTGTTAATCATGATATATCTGGCAGGTTTCAAAATGAATTATTAGTTCATACTAAGAAAAAATGTCCTGTATGTGGTGATGATATTATTAAAATTCGTGTTGGTGGTAGAGGAACATATTATTGTAGCAGGTGTCAAAAATAGATAGGAGTTTATATGAAAGTAATTGGAATAACTGGCGGTATTGCCAGTGGCAAAAGCACAGTTTCTAACAAATTGATAGAATATGGATATAAAGTTCTTGATTGCGATATAATTGCTAGAGAGGTTTCTTCATCAAAGTCTGTAATTGATCAGATTAAAGAAGTGTTTGGTGAAGAATATTTTGAAGATGGAGTTTTAATTAGAAAAAAACTTGGGGAAACTATTTTTACTAATAGTGATTTGAAGAAAGAATTAGAAGATATAATTCACCCATTGGTAATTGATCGTATTAAAGAAGAGATAAGAGTATTTACGGAAGATATTCTATTTGTTGATTGTCCGCTATTATATGAAGCAAATCTCGAGTATCTTTTTGATAAAGTAATTGTTGTTTATATTTCAAAAGATATTCAAGAATTTCGTTTAATACAAAGAGATGAGATTAGTGTAGAGTATGCAAAAGCTAAGATAGATTCGCAATTACCAATTCTGATGAAAAAAAATAGAGCTGATTATATTATTGATAATAGTCATAGTTTAGAAAAGACATATGAACAAATTGAAAAAATAGTTAGGAGAATTAAAAATGAAATTTAGAGACTATTTTACAAATGAATTTCATACTGCTGAGGATCATTATATTCCTAGTTTAAGATCCAGATATTATCGTTCCACTCTTGCTAATGCTATTGAAGCAATAAAGGAAATCGCAAAAAAACATAAAGGTGTTATTAAGCATGTTGATGATGTTCGAGGTGAAATTCTATTTGATTCGCAAAAATTTTCAGCCAATGTAATTATTACAAGTACTAGTTACACAGAAACAGCTGTAGATTTGTTAATTACTACATATGGTATTTTACCTTTGGGTAAAGGAAAGAAGATTATTGAGCAAATATATACAGATATTGACAAAAAATTACCTTTTAAAGGGGTTAGTTTATATAAAGGATAGGAGTTATTATGGCAAATTTAATGTATGAAAACTTACGAATAAATAAAAATGTTCAACTAAATAATGAAGATTATCGTAGCCTGTCATTATTATATTTGCCATTGATTGGAATAGATAGTTTTGCTACTTATTCTATTATTAATTCGTTGGATATTAATGAGATTTACACTTATAAGAAACTTATGGATTTATTAAATTTTTATAATGTAAAGTTATTGGTTCAAGCTCTTGAGAAGCTTGAGGGTATTGGTTTGCTTAAAACATATTTTAATGATGCCAAGGGTTATGTATACGAAGTTGTTAAGCCTTTATGTTTTGAAAATTTTCTAAATACTGAAATATTAGCATCTTTACTACGAACAACAGTAGGCGAAATCGAGTTTGAAAGATTATTTCCAACTAAATCTAATAAGGTTCATGGGTTTAAAAACATTACTAAGAAGTTCAGTGATGTTTTTGTAACGACTAGCAGAAATGTTAGTCATTCGGTTTCTAAAATATTTAAAGATAATATTCAAGTTGAAAATGTAAACTTCAATTACACTTTATTTAAAATGCTTTTTGATGATGCCATTATTAGTGAAGAAGTATTAAATAATAAGGATTTTAAAGATAATATTGAAAAGATTAGTTTCACATATCATTTGAATGAGGAACAGATGAAAGAAGCTGTTGTTAAGACTATTGATATTGATAAATCTATGGAATATAAAGACATCAGCAAAAATGCAAGAACTATATTTAGTCGAAATAATGATGGATTTGGACCGAGAATTGAAACTATAGAAAAAGATAGTTTTATACCTTCACAAATGGACGATGATATTAGAGAATTACTGGTTACTGTTGAAAACAGTTCGATTTCTGAAACATTATATTCTTTAAGTGGAGTTAAACCATCAGTATCAGAGATAAATCAATTTGAAAAACTTCAAGAAAACACAGGCTTTTCAAATGGAGTTATCAATTTAATGATACTTTATGTTAACTCTCAAAGAAATGGTGATATGCCACATTACAATTATTTTGAGAAAATTGCCAATGTTTGGGGTAGGGCTAAGATTAAAAATGCTTATGATGTAATTAAATATATTAAAGACAATGATAAGATTACTAGCGGTGAAAAGCCGAAGAGTAAAGCGAAGGTTTCTAAGAAAAACCCAGAATGGTATGAGCAATATACCAAGAACTTTAATGAGAAATACAATAAAGAAGAAATTGTTTCAGAAGATCCAGAGATGGAAATATTGATAAAGGATTTGTTTGATTAATATGGATGCTATAGATATTTTAAAAAAAGAAGTATTAGAAGATCAATCAATTATAGATTTTATTAATAAACACAATTTAAATAAAGAAATAGTTGATTTTAACCTTTTGAATTTCAAGATATATAAGGACGCAAGAGAAATATGCAAAGGTTGTATGGGTAAGAAAACTTGTATGATGGATGTATATTTACAACAAGTTCATTTAGATTTTAGTGGCAATAATGTTAGTTTGAAATTAAAAAAATGCCCATATGTAGATACAATTAATGAGGAGATGTTATCTTTTTACTTCTTTCCAAACGATACTTTTGAAGGAAAACCATACTCTCTAGATTCAAGAAAAGATATTTATTCTAAAATGAAAGATTATTTCAAAGACCCGTTAAAGAAAAAAGGATTTTATTTATATGGTCCATTTGGAACCGGAAAAACTTTCTTGTTATATAGTATCGCTTCTAAACTGTCAAAAATGAACATCAAAGTGGCTTTAACATATTATCCTGATTTTGTTAGATTTATTAAAGGGAATTTTGGAGACCCGAAAGTAGAGACCATGATTAATAATATGAAGAATGTTGATGTGCTTATGCTTGATGATATTGGTGGAGAAAATAATACAGCTTATATAAGAGATGAAATATTAGGTCCAATATTGCAGTATCGAATGGTTGCGAATAAACCTGTATTTATAACTTCTAATTATGATATTAGTTTTCTTCGAGATCATTTAAGAGAAACAAAAGACGCAACTGATGCAATTAAGGGTGATAGAATTATTGAAAGAATCAGACATCTAACAAATGAATACTTTATTGATGGTAAAAATTTACGTCAAACAAATTGACAAAGATATTTTTAAGTGATATAATACTTTTATAAGTTTTGAAGAGGACAAGATTATTAATTTGTTTATTTTAAGAGAGTGTAGGGTGCTGGGATCTACATAATAAGAATTATTAATTACTACCTTGGAGCTGCCTTCGAAAGAAGATGCCGTATACCTAGCGTTAAAGGTTTAAGATGTGCATTTTATATGCAAATTAAGGTGGTACCGCTGGAAATTCTAGTCCTTGTTTCAAGGGCTTTTTTTGTATAGATAAGGAGAAAAATTATGAAAATTACATTTATTGATGGGAATCAAAAAGATTTTGAAAAAGGTATGAGTGCATATGATATAGCTTCAAATATTTCTTCTTCGTTAGCTAAGAAATCAATTTATGCACTAGTTAATGGTAAAGAATTTGATTTAAGGCGCCCTATAGAAGAAGATTCTACTTTAGAACTAAAATTTAAAGAAGATGCTTTTGAAGTTTTAAATCATTCAGCAAGTCATGTTTTAGCAACTGCTGTTAAAAGATTATATCCAAAAGCAACATTTGGTGTGGGACCTGCTATAGAAGAAGGTTTCTATTATGATATAAATTTAGGTACAGATTATAAATTGACTGAAGCTGATTTAGAAAAAATTGAAAAAGAAATGAAGAAAATTGGTTCACAAGATCTTATCTTTGAAAGAACTGAAGTTTCTCGTGAAGAGGCTTTAAGCAGATTTAGTCATGACAAATATAAACAAGAGATTATCAGTGAATTAGATGAAAATAGTGTCATTACATTATATCAATGTGGAGAATTTGTTGATTTGTGTCGTGGGCCACACCTTCCATCGACTAAATATGTTAAGAACATTAAACTCTTAAATATTAGTGGAGCATATTGGCGAGGAGACTCAAAAAATGAACAATTACAAAGAATTTATGGCGTCGCTTTCTTTGAAGCTGATGAATTAAATGCTCATTTAGAGAATTTAAAAGAGCGTGAAAAAAGAGATCATCGTCGTTTGGGACGTGAACTTGAGTTATTTATGATTAGCGAATATGGTCCTGGGTTTCCTTTTTGGTTACCAAAAGGCATGATTCTTAGACGCGCGTTAGAGAACTATTGGTACAAAGTTCACACCCGAGAAGGATATCAATTTATCCAAACTCCAATTATGTTAAATAAAGAATTGTGGGAAGTATCTGGCCATTGGTATAATTATCGTGATAATATGTATATTTCTGAAATAGATGATAGAGAATTTGCAATTAAGCCAATGAATTGTCCAGGTGGATTATTAGTTTATAAAAATTCACTTCATTCATACAAAGATTTCCCTTTGAGAGTAGGTGAATTAGGACTAGTTCACCGTCATGAAGCTAGTGGTGCATTAAATGGTTTGTTTAGAGTTCGAACTTTCACTCAAGATGATGCTCATATATATCTAACAGAAGATCAAATTGTTGGTGAAATTGCTCGTTTAATTAAACTATTTGATGAGGTATATAAGGTATTTAAACTTGATTATCACATTGAACTTTCAACCAGACCAGAAGAAAAATTTATAGGTGAAATTTCAGTTTGGGATAAAGCAGAAAAAGCTTTAGCTGATGCTTGTGATGCAGTTGGAAGAAATTATAAAGTCAATCCTGGTGATGGAGCATTCTATGGTCCTAAATTAGACTTTAAATTACGTGACTCAATGAATAGAATATGGCAATGTGGGACAATCCAATTGGATATGAATTTACCAGTACGTTTTGATATTACTTATATTGACGAAAAAGGTGAAAAGAAACGTCCTGTTATGTTACATAGAGCCTTATTTGGTTCAATCGAAAGATTTATTGGGATTATTACTGAACACTTTGGTGGTGCTTTTCCAACTTGGCTAGCACCTGTTCAAGTGAAGATTTTACCAGTCAATAATAATTACCATTTAGAATATGCAAATAAAGTATTAAATGAACTTGCTTCTTTAGATGTTCGTGCTGAGCTAGATTCTCGTGAGGAAAAACTTGGATATAGAATGAGAGAAGCTCAAACTAAAAAAATACCATACCAACTAATAATTGGTGATAATGAAGTAAGTAATGGCTTGTTGAATGTTCGTAAATATGGAGAAAATGATAGTGTTACTATGTCGGTATCAGATTTCAAAGTGTTGATTAAAAAAGAAATTGATTCTTTAGGGTTAATAGATGAATCTAAATAGACTTGATGAGGCAAAATACTACGGCTTTGCATTTTTCCTTAATATTATTTGGATGGTTATAGGCCCTGCTATTTTCTTTGTGCTTCTTAGTTTTACTATTTATCAAGGTGTTGACCCGACTAATCTAAGCGATCCTGATTCACTTACTGCATATATGGTTGCGGATTTCTTCAGTAAGTTTGCTCCGATAATTTTAAGCATCTATATTTTTAGATTATCATTTAAAGATGGTATAACTAAGTTTAAGGAAAATTATAAAAAATACTTATTAATTATCGTTATTGGTTTTATCGCAATTATTGTTTTTAACTATATTGCCACTCTAATATACGATCTGATTGGTGTTACGGGTACTTCCGAGAATCAAACAATCATTGAAAGGGCATTAAATTTGCCTATAAGGCCAATAATAGTAATTACGGTTTTAGTATTTGCTCCGATTATCGAAGAAATAATATTCAGAAAATTTTTAATTAAATTTTTAAAAACGAAAATATCTTCTCCACTAGTTCCATATATTTTAAGTGCAGTTATGTTTGCTATAATTCATTTAGACGGAACAGTATCAGATTTGGCTTTTCTTCCAGTCTATTTGATTTTGTCATCTTTTATTACACTAGGATATAAACTATCTAATGATAATATTTATGTAGCTATGGGAATCCATTTTCTAAATAATCTATTAAGTTTGGTTTCTATATGAGTTTAAGATCTTGGCTTAATTATAAAAAGTATATTAAGCTTGTAGAAAAAGGAAGAGAAAAATTCTTGGATGGAGAGTATGAAGATGCTCTTGTCTTCTACAAGAAAGCATTTGAATATGGTTTTTATATTGAAGATTTGAATGCTTTAGGTTTTATATATATAGAACTTGGTAAGTTGTTACTTGCTGAGGAAGTATTTAATACTGTTTTAGAGAAAAAAGGTAATAGTAATGCATTATATGGGTTAGGATGTATTGCGGAGAAAACAGGGAAGTTTGAAGAAGCTATAAAATTATATGAAGATTCAATAAGACTAAACGATAGTGTTCCTGGGGTTTACTTTGATTGTGCTTATTTATATGATGAATTAATGAAGTTCGATAAAGCCAAGGAATACTACTTAAAGGTAATTGAACTTGAAGATAATAATTTTTGGGCACATTTAAACATTGGCACAATATATGAACAAGAAAATGATTTAGTAAATTCATTAAGTCATTATGAAATTGCTTATCAAATAAATAATACTTTACCGATGATATGCTATAATTTAGGCGTAGTTCATTCTAAATTAGGGAACATAGATTTAGCAATCAGATATTATAAAGAAGAAGTCGAAAAAAAAGATAGGTATAAAAACGCATATTTCAATCTTGCAATTTTATATAAAGATCATCTAAAAGATTATCAATTAGCAAAAGAAGCATACTTAAAAGGTATAGAAGATGATAAGGAACATTATCCGATATGGTACAATTTGGGGTGCTTGTATGCTTTATTGAAAGATTATAAGAATGCTTTTGATTGCTTCTTATATATAAAATACAAAAGTCCAAAACTCTTTAATTATATTAATGAAGATGAGGAACTCTTTGAGTTTAGAAAAAGCCAAGAATATAATGATTTAATGAAATAAGCACTTTTTAGTGCTTTTCTTTTTCCTTGAGAAAAGTTAGTAATTATAGTATAATAAATACATATAAAGGTGGATAAATTATGACTGTAAATGTATTAGGGGCTGGTTTAGCCGGTAGCGAAGCTGCTTATCAATTAGTAAAAAGAGGAGTTCGTGTTAAACTATATGAAATGCGTCCAACAAAAAACACTGAAGTTCACCAAACAGATAAATTTGCTGAACTAGTATGTAGTAATTCATTTAGAGCTAAATCGATTGAAAATGCAGTTGGTTTATTAAAAGAAGAAATGAGAATGATCGGTTCTTTAATTATGGAAGCTGCTGATAATAATGAAGTTGATGCTGGTGGAGCTTTAGCTGTTGATAGAAATAATTTTTCTGATTATATAACTAACTATCTTAAAAATCATGAACTTGTTGAAGTTATAAATGAAGAAGTTACATCTATCCCTAATGGACCGACTATTATTGCTACAGGTCCACTTACTAGTGAGTCTTTAGGTAAGGATATTTTAAATTACTTTGGTGAACAAGAACTTTATTTTTATGATGCAATTGCACCGATTATAAAGGAATCTTCTATTAATAAGGAAATTGCATATTTAAAGAGCAGATATGATAAAGGTGAGGCTAGCTATTACAATTGTCCTATGACAAAGGAAGAGTTTGATAACTTTTATAATGAATTAGTAAATGCAGAAGCGGTAATGCCAGAAGAGTATGAGTTGAAAGTTTTTGAAGGTTGTATGGCTGTTGAGGATATTGCTAAGAGGGGTAAAGAAACTTTACTTTTTGGTCCTATGAAGCCAGTAGGATTAGACGACCCGAAAACTGGTAAAAGACCATATGCTGTAGTTCAATTAAGACAAGATGATGCTTTAAAAACATTATATAATATAGTTGGATTTCAAACACATTTAAAATGGCCAGAACAAAAAAGAATTGTGAGAATGATTCCCGGTTTAGAATCTGCAGAAATTGTCAGATATGGAGTTATGCACCGCAACACATATATAAATTCTCCTAAATTACTTAACAAATACTTCCAGGATAAGAAACGTGATGATCTGTTTTTTGCAGGTCAAATAACTGGGGTTGAGGGTTATTTGGAGAGTGCAGCTAGTGGAATGATTGCTTCACTGAATATGTATAGGTATCTTAATAAGGAAGAATTAATTGATTTTTCAAATGTAACTAGTTTAGGATCATTACAATATCATATTAGTACTCCAACAAAAAACTATGTTCCAATGAATGTTAATTTTGGATTATTTGAAGAATTGACGGGATATATTAAAAAGAAAGACCGTAAAAGTATATATGTTAATAGAAGTATTAATAAAATAAGTCAAATAATAGAGGATCTAAATGATTAAAGAATTCTATGATTATTTAAAAAATGAAAGAAATTATTCTGAATTTACAATAACTAGTTATATGAATGATATTAATGAATTCAATAACTTTATTAAAGGCGAAGGATATAAATCTTTGGTTGATTTAACTTCAAGTATATCTAGGCGCTACCTAACCTATTTAAATACAAAGAGGTTTAGTAAAAGAAGTGTGGCTAGGAAAATGAGTAGTTTAAGAAGTTTTTATCGATATTTAGAAAAGAATAATAAAGTTGATACTAATTATTTTCAAAACATATCATCACCTAAGATTGATAAGACTTTGCCTAAATTCTTATATTTGGAAGAGATTGAACAATTGTTTGACTCAATTAATACAAATACTGCAATTGGAAAAAGAGATTATGCTCTATTAGAATTGATGTATGGGACCGGCATTAGAGTAAGTGAGTTTTGTAAGATTAAGCTAACTGATGTTGATTTTTATAATAATGAAATTATAGTGTTAGGTAAGGGTAACAAAGAAAGATATGTTCCAATAAGTGATACTATCAAAGATGCTCTAGAAGAGTATATAAACTATGCGAGAAATGAGTTTCTTGCTCGGAATAAAGAAGAATATAATGAGCATTTATTTCTAAATTTTAAAGGTTCGGCCCTTTCAACTAGAGGTGTTAGAGTGGTTTTGGATAATATAACAGATAGAGCAGCCGAAAAATTAAAAGTTAGTCCGCATATGTTAAGACACTCTTTTGCGACTCATCTACTAGATAATGGAGCTGACTTAAGAAGTGTTCAAGAACTACTTGGGCATGAGAATTTGCAAACTACACAAATATACACGCATGTTTCTAAAGAGAGATTAAAGAAAGATTATATGGAACACTTTCCTAGGGCTAAGAGGGATAAAGATGAGAAAATTTGAAAAATTAAACAATGATGTAATTTTACCTAAAAGGCAAACTAAGTTTAGTGCTGGTTATGATTTTTATAACCCTAAAGATATCTTAATAAAGTCAAAAGAAAAAGTTATTATTCAAACGCACATTAGATGTATTATGGAAGATGATGAGTTCTTATCACTACATATTAGAAGTTCATTAGGAATTAAATATGGATTAATGCTTGCAAATGTTACTGGTATTATAGACAAAGATTACTATGGCAATAGTGATAATCACGGTCACATTTTAGTTTCAGTAATAAATACATCAGATGAAGACTATCTTCTTAAAAAAAATGAAAGATTTGTTCAAGGTATATTTCAGAAGTATTTGACTGTTGATGATGATAAAACAATTAATGATAGAATCGGAGGAATTGGTAGCACTAATTAACTTAAAACTTCTATCTTTAACTTGCATATGATAGGAAATTGTGGTATAATATATCAGGCAAAAAAAATACACACACTGTGGAGAATGTCGTCAGGTGCACTTAGGTGAGGCGGTAATCGATGAAGCAAGTGGAGGCCAAACAAAATAAAAAAGGAGAAAGAAAAAATGTCAGTAGTTACAAAAAAACAATTACTTGAAGCAGGAGTTCATTTCGGTCATAATACTCGCCGTTGGAATCCTAAAATGAAAGAGTATATTTATGAAGAAAGAAATGGTATTTATATCATTGACTTAACAAAAACTGAAAAGTTAATTGAGGATGCTTATAAAGAATTATACACAATTGTTCAAAACAATGGACGTGTTGTATTTGTTGGTACTAGAAAGCAAACTCAAGATGTTATTAAAGAAGAAGCTACACGTGCTGGTCAATTCTATGTTGATCAACGTTGGTTAGGTGGAACTCTTACAAACTTTAAAACAATTAGAAAAAGCGTAAGTAGATTATTTAAAATTGAAGAAATGGAAGAAACTGGTGTTTTTGAAGTTTTACCTAAGAAAGAAGTAATCTTACTTAAAAAAGAAAAAGAAAAATTAGAAAAATACTTTAATGGTATTAGAGATATGAGAGAACTTCCAAGTGCTATGGTTGTTATTGATCCAAAATCAGAACACAATGCAGTTGCTGAAGCTCGTAAATTAAATATCCCTGTGTTTGCATTAGTAGATACTAATTGTGATCCAGATGAAGTTGATTTTGTTATTCCTGGTAATGATGACGCTATTCGAAGTGTAAAACTAGTTGTTGGAACTATGGCTAATGCTGTTGTTGAGGCAAATGGTGGGACACCAATCGTTATTGAATTTACTGAAGAAATGAATAATGAAGATAGAAATTCAAGATTCAATAACAGAAAACCTCGTGGAAATAATTACAACAATAGAAATAGAGATAATAATTATAATAATAGAGCACCACGTGACAATAATGCTCCAAGAAAACCTTACAATCGTACTGAAAAAGTGGAAGTTACAAAAGTGGAAGCAAAACCTGCTGCTCAAGAAACTAAGAAAAGCGAATAATTAAGGAGGAATTACAATGATTAGTGCACAACTAGTTAAAGAATTACGTGAAATTACTGGCGCTGGCATGATGGATTGCAAAAAAGCGTTAGTTGAAACAAATGGAAACATTGAAGATGCAATTACATGGTTACGTGAAAAAGGCATTTCTAAAGCGGCTAAAAAATCTGATAGAGTAGCTGCAGAGGGATTATGCTCAATTGCATTAGAAAAAAATAAAGCTGTAGTATTTGAAGTAAATAGTGAAACAGATTTCGTTGCTAAAAATGAAAACTTTATTAAAGTTGTTGATGAAATAGGTCAAGCAATTTTAAATAGTGATGCAACAAACACTGAAGAAGCTTTAAAGGTTTTAAGCAATGGGAAAACTGTTGAAGAAGTTGTTGTTGCTGCAACAGCAAAGATTGGTGAAAAAATTTCATTAAGACGTGTAAATGTAATTACTAAAACTGATTCACAAGTATTTGGTGCTTATTCTCATATGGGTGGAAAAATTGTTTCACTTACATTACTTGATGGTGCTAATGATGAAGTGGCTAAAGATGTTGCAATGCACATAGCTGCTATGAAACCAGTTTACTTAGATATGACTCAAATTCCAGCTGAAGAAGTTGAAAAAGAAAGAGAAATTGCTAAGCAACAATCTTTAAATGAAGGAAAACCTCTTAACATTGTTGAAAAAATGGTTGAGGGTAGAGTTAATAAGTATTTTAAAGAAATTTGTCTTGTATATCAACCGTTTGTAAAGAATCCTGATCAAACAGTTGAACAATATGTGAAGGCAAATAATGGTAAAGTTGTTAAATTTTTGCGCCTTGAAGTTGGAGAAGGAATCGATAAGAAAGCTTGCGATTTTGTTGCCGAGGTAATGGCAGCTGTAAACAACTAATAAAAAAAGGCACAATATTTAATGTGCCTTTTTATTCAAATAAAAGGGGGTCTATCAAATTTGAGAAGAATAGTGTTAAAAATTAGTGGTGAAGCCTTGGCTTACAATGATTCTAAAGGTATAGATCATCGTAAGGTTAATGAAATAGCTCGTGAAATTAAAGCTTTGTATGAACTTGGTGATATTGAATTATGTGTTGTTGTTGGTGCTGGAAATATTTGGCGTGGTCGTGATGTAATCGATAGTGGTATGGATCGCTCAAGCGCTGATTATATGGGCATGTTGGCAACTATCCTAAATGCTTTAGCAATTCAAAATTCACTTGAAGCATTTGGATTAGATACTAGAACTATGACATCATTAGCAATCCCTAGTGTTGCAGAACCATACATAAGAAGAAAAGCTTTAAGTCATTTAGAAAAAGGTAGAATAATTATCTTTGGTGGAGGTAACGGAATTCCATTCTTCTCTACTGATACAACTGCGGCACTTAGAAGTGCAGAGTTAGGTAGTCGTCTAATACTAATGGCTAAAAATGGTGTTGACGGTGTTTACGATTCAGACCCTAGAACAAATCCAGAAGCAAAGAAATTCGCTAGACTTACACATCAAGAAGTTTTAGATAAACATCTTAATGTAATGGACCTTACTGCAGCTACTTTATGCTGTGAAAATAATATTGATATCATGGTTTTTGATATGAATGTTAA